>JBFMHE010000013.1 GCA_040752355.1 Nitrospirota bacterium
CGCTGTAATAGTTCAGCCACTCCAGATACTGTCTATAGTCATCGTCAGTTTCAAAGACGATCTGACGATAGTTGCCACGCTGAGTTATATGATGCGGTATCCCAACCGCCACCGCTCTCGCGATCCTCGGCATCCTCCCCCCTCCGACTTGCTCTCTCTAATGCTTACCTTCCATCTTTAAATGGTCGCTGTCCCTTTTTAGTGTCTTATCTGCTAATCCTCTATCTACCCTCGGCATGGTTATTCACCCCCGGAAAAGCAGCCTGTCCCCTTTTCCTGAGTCCTGTCCCCTTTTCCTGAGTCCCCTTTTCCTGATATCCCGGTTTGATGAGTTCCATCTTAATCTAATAGAAGAAGCCGTAGTTTTGAGGGATCAGGTACTTTAATAATTGGTGAACCGTCTTCTTTATAGAATTCCAGTTCATCCAGTTTCCCATCAACTACATGTAAAAGTATGTGAATAATAGTTCCATCCTCATCTTCTATCTCAGCTTCAACAGGAATACGTCTTTTTACGTTTGCTTTTACATCTGCTTTAATATTGAACTTTAAACTTCCATCTTGATCAATTTGCTTTGCTAAACAATGATTCAGCTGTTCACGAATTTCACATCTGCCCTGAAAATCAACCTCCAGCAAACGCTCAATAATATCTCTTTCTCTAATAGTTAGTTGCCTGTATGTAGATTGACTGACCATAGCTTTACTTTCCTGGGACAGGATAATGTGTCCCAACGTGAATCCTCCCGCTGGGTAGTGTGTATGCACGATATTCTATTGTAACACCACCAACCTTTACTCTTCCCCAAAAACTACCAGTAGCAGTTGCTCCCCTAGTCGCTGCTCTAATTTGCGCTCTTATTGCAGACTGTACAGCCGCCTCTGACAAACCAGTTCCTGCAAAATGACGAGCACCATGGCCAAATGTAATTGCTTTGCCTACTACTCCTCCACCAATTAAAAAGTCCAGAGTGTTTACTTTCGTTCCTGGACTTATTGGTGCTATGCTTACCATCTGTACCAGACCATTTCCAGATGAAATAGTAGTCAAAGCATCTCCACGCTTATATTCAGTCTCCGAGTGTGGCTGAGACTCACTAGAGAATGCTTTATCTAACCCGATGGCAACTGCAGCGCTCATGGCTCCGATATAAGCCCCTTCTGAAAATGTACCGCCTGTAAGTTCAGAAGTAACGCCACCGATGAGTGTGCTAGTCCCGAGTTGTACAAAATCCCCTAAGTAGCCGGCACCCAAATTTAACGTACCGAGATATCCCGACACGCCACCGGTTATTGCACCAATAAGCAGACCCTGACCTATTTTGCCCGATTCAGCCGATGATATGACTCCTCCTATCGCACCACCTGCTATCCCTCCTACAAATGTTGCTGTGGCGGCGCTTGCACCAGCCGCTGTTACTATAGACGAAGCAGCCAGGCCGAAACCGCCTGCTATGCCTCCTGTTACTCCTCCAATGAATGCACCGCTTAGGATATCACCAAAATCTCCTCCTTGAATAGCTGCATTCGCTCCTCCGAAAATTGCGCCACCAATTACCGCTCCTATAATAAGATCATCAATGCCAAAGAACTGTCCCGTGGGATCAGTATAAAGAAGTGGATTGTTCCGCGCATAGCTATACCGATTGAATACCTGCGGGTCCGAAGGGTCCTGTACTATCACATCGGGACTGATGAACCTGCCGATATGGGGATCATAATAGCGTGCGCCATAGTAGTATAGTCCTGTCTCGTCATCCTGTTCCTGGCCGGTGAACTTATGCCTTACCGGCGTAGTCCCCGATTCCACCCGTGTCGCTCCATAAGGATAGTAGTACATCTCCTCGCTTTTTGTCCCATCGCTCTTGGTGATGATATTCGAGCTCCCCAGATGGTCAGCATGATAAAACCGGGTGTCATTGGCCGGGGTTTTAAAGGCAATACGGTCCTTGCCGGCGAAAATGTATTTATAGCAGTTGGCGCCTGCGGTGTCCGTGCATCGGTAGATTCTGCCTATATAGATGTTCGGATCAATCGACGATGCTTTCTTCACCCTCTGCCCTGTATAGTCGTAAACAAAGGTTACGGTGCCCCCGCTGTAGACCATGCTCGTTGGCCTATTGTCATGGTCATAGGTGAAAGTCCTCCCCAGACGGCTTATCATATTGCCGTTGGCATCGTAACTGTAGCTATTACCACCGGTTTGTACTACTGCATGGGGCCGGGTTCCATCCAGGGCATACGCATACGTGCCTATCTGGGAGTTGTAGGTAATATTGCCAATCTTATCGTAATCGTAGGTTACAGTCCCGTACGGCGTGCTGTCGTTAGGATCGGTTATTTCTACGATATTCCCTACGTTGTCGTACTTATAGGCAATGTTCTGAATCTCGACCAGGGCAGCGGTCTTCGTAATGATTGAGCTCAATCTGTTTGTAAGAAGCTCGTAGCCATAATCGGTACTTACACCGTTGGCGTAATTGATAGTGCCCGGCTGGCCGAGCGCGTTATAGCCTGAATAGATTGCATAGCCAACGACCTCACTGAGAAATCCGCCTGTATTGTATCTATAACTCACTATGCTCGCATCAGGATACTTGATGCTTTTTTCTCTTCCCAGTGGATCATATTCGGCTTCAGTAGAATAATCTTTGCCGTCGACGTTCTTTATCGTCCTTTTTACCCGTCCCAGAGGATCATAGAAGTATTTCTCCGTGCCCGAGATGTCGATAACAGTGGTAAGCCTTCCCTTGAAGTTAGTCGAGAAGGTCTCATCATATCTGTACTCGACGTCTTTTATGCCGGTGCAGACGGTGCACACGTAATGCTTGAGCTTGATCCTGTTCAGCTCATCGTAAGTAAAAGTGATCTCTTTGCCCCTGGCATCCTTCTGATAGCTGAGATTTCCGTTAGGATCGTAATTGTATACCCAAGAGCCCATATCGGGATCGGTCATCGATCTTTTGCGGGAAAGGGTGTCATAGGTGATGACAGTCTCGTTCCCATAGGCATCGATGACGTTTGTAAGGTTGCTTAGTACATCGTACACGTAGGCCGTTGTGGCATAGAGGGCTTGATTTGGGTAGACGCCGGTGTACTCTTCCACTTTGACGAGCCTGCCCTGGGCATCCTTTTCCTCCACTCTCACATGGTTATTGGCATCAATGAACGTTGTCCTGCCCTGGTTATAGCGCGTCGAGACGACCGTATTATCGGGATTGGTGATGTCGAGAATTCTCCCGAAGTCGTCATGCTTGAAAAGGGTCCAGCGTGCTGTCTCACGTCCTTCAAAGTAAGACACCGATGTGCGATCTACCTGCCCCTTCTGGTTATAAACCGTGTCCCTGGTAATGATCTTGCTGTCAGGCCCCTCAGCCCTCGTCTTTATGACCCTGCCGAGGCCGTCGAAATAAGTTTCATTCCAGATGTAATTCTCGGGAACGAGGGGACTGGCAACGCAGACGCCGTTATTCGCATCGTATCCGGCAGGACAGGAAATGACGGGATCGCATGGCTGAGGGGCCGAACAGGTAGAGGGACTACCTGAGCAGGCAGAGCCGCTGTAGAGGGGGCAGTGATATAACTGATATGGAGATATACCATTATCGCAATATCCATTTATCAGCTGGTAACCCGAGGAGCAATTATGGATAAGCAGCGAGTACTGTGCTCCATAGTCACCCCCGCAGAAGTTGTAGCCATAATACCAACCATTTATGTAAGTGACTATTTGTCCATTGGTAAATCCGTATCTTTGAGGGATGGTGGTTCGCTCATGAGGTAAAAGAGTGTCCCAACTTTGAGCAAAATAACAACCGATATATCCTACGTCGTCGGTAACCAAGAAAATCGCCGTTATATCCATATTGAAACCTGCATACCCGGAGATATTTCTCGATGCACCAGTATATGCTATCTTAGCAGTTGTATAGCTGCAGCTAGCTGTTTGATTGCACGTGTTATTGCAAACACCGGAATCGCTGTAAGTTTGTCCCGTCGTTGAGCATTGGTAATTTGTGATTGCCGGAGCCTCGCACCGACCTGCAGACGAGTTATACACACCGCCGGCCGGACATATGATCGACGAGATCGAACTGCTCACCTCTGCTGAAATCTTTGTTACCCTCTGATCCCCGACGACACCCGAATCTTCATAGGAGTAGGTTACCGTTCCATATGCAGACGCCTCATCTCCTGGATTGATCACCTTGATGAGTCTGCCAAATACATCATAGGTATAGGTAGTCGTATTGCCGTTGGCATCGGTCTTTGTGCGCGGCTTACCGAATCGGTAGTCATAGGCGGCGGTCGTCACATGGCCCAGGTGGTTGGTCGTTGCAGCGGGATAGGTGAGCGTCGAACTGTCATACCCTATGATCGTAATATATCCCTTGGCATCCGTTATCGATGTCTGGTTGCCGTAATTGTCGTAGCCATAGGTAATAGAAGGATTGATCTCTCCCGATAACCAAAATCTCTTATAGTGGAGATTCCCGGTTCCGGGATAGTACTCGAACCAGGTCTGCGCCTTCATTATTCCATTGCTCTGAGTGTAGGTGGTTTTGGGCAGGCTTACGAGCCAGTTTGCCGTATCATATGGCTCATAGCTGGTATGGACGTCTCTTCCGTCACCATCAACATTCACATCACCCCAGAACTGCTCCCTTGTTATATTCCCATACGCATCGTACTCGAAATCAGTGGCTACGTGTTTACAGAGCGCCATATCCTGCTCACTGCTGGTTGCTCCGTCACATATGTAGTCGTCCTTGTGATCGAGATACGGGAATGCCGCTCCGGTATAAACGCTGTTCCACAGATAGTTATTAAGCGTCCTTGTCGAGATGAGTCCTGCTGCATTCTTGACGACCTGGGAGTACGGCAATCCTTTGAGCACGGTATCGTCGGTTTTGAACCAGGTCTCGGTAGTGGCTCCTGACGGCGCTTTTGTCTTCACATACTCAAAACCCCTGAACTCTCTCTCCCCCTGATGGTAAAATCCGTATGCGTAGGAATAATTCGTGGTGGAGATATTGCCCCTGCCGTCATTGACCGATACCGAAGAGACGGTCTGAACGATAAAGGGAAGCAGTTCGTTAGCATAGGCTGACGACGGCGCATAGGAAATAGTAGTAGTGCCGCCCATGCCGTTCTTGATGCCGGATACGAGGTCGGCGGGAGGATCGGACTGGTACGAGGAGACCCGATAGAATGAGACGCCGCTGCCATGCACCCGCCCCATATCCATCCTGCCGTCGCCGTTGAAATCCCCGACGTACAGGGGATACGCATTACCATCCGAATAGTTCTGGGATGGACTGAAGTCGCCGTTAATATACGCCAAGGGAGAGATCCATCCCCCGCCGTTCGATAAATAGAAACCCACACCATTGCCATGCACACGGCCGATGTCGGTCCTGCCGTCCCCGTTGAAGTCCCCTGCGAAGATAGGGAACACACCATTATAGCCATATCCCTGAGCCGGGCTGAAGTCCGCCAAGTCATTGATCATGGTCCATCCGCCGCTGCCGCTCGATAAATAGACGCGCACTCCGCTCCCATGAACCCGTCCCACATCGGTCCTGCCGTCGCCGTTAAAGTCTCCAATGACCAACGGGTAAGTATTCGCATCCGAATACCCCTGTCCAGGACTAAAATCGCTATTTATACCGTTTATTGAGGCCCAGTTTCCATTCCCATCTGATAGATAGAAAGCTACTCCGCCGCTATGGACCCTTCCAACATCAGTCTTTCCATCACCGTTGAAATCTCCGATCACCATTGGATACTTGTAGTTGCCGTCAGGATAGCTGTTTGCGCCGAAATCATACAGGTTATATGGTCCGCTCCATCCAGTCCCTGTGCTGAGATAGACAGCCACTCTATCGCTATAGACTCTCCCTGCATCGATCTTTCCATCATCGTTGAAGTCGCCGGTAAATATAGGGTGCTTGTTTGCGTCAGAGTATCCCTGGCCGGGACCGAAGTCCCCTATGCTGCTCATCGGGGTCCAGCCTCCTGTGCCATCGGAGAGGTAAAAAGAAATCCCATTATCATATACCCTGCCTATATCGGCCTTGCCGTCGCCGTTGAAATCCCCGACGACTATCGGGTACTTGTTTCCATCGCTGTAGCTGCCTGCACCAAAATAACTCAGGATGAATGTTCCGCTCCAGCCACCGTTGCCATCGGCCAGATATATCGTTATACCGGTAGCGGTGACACGGCCCACATCGGTTCTTCCGTCGCCGTTAAAATCCCCGGCAAGGATCGGATGGGTAGTATCATTGGTAAAGCTCTGGTTTGTTCCAAAATTGCCGATGCCGCTCATCGCCGTCCAACTATTTCTCCCCGCCTGCCATCCGAACTGTAGTGTCGGCAATGCACTTACCCCGTCGCTGCCGTATTGCGTAATCGAGGTCAGTATGGAGCGGTAGGTAGTGGGGCTATAACTGTAGTTGAGCATATATTTCCGCACCAGGGTATCTGTAGTACCTATCTTGTTATACACGCTTATATTCTTCAGCCGGTACGCTGTTCTCACCGGTGCATTGGTGGTATACATCAGAGGAGCATCCGTCCTGCTCTCAAGAGTAAAAGTGACATAATTGGTGGGGCTCAATCCCTTAACATTGCCTGTGTAGTCTATCCTTTGAAGATATATCTCTCCATTGCCCGAGTCCTTCCAGTAGGTTAAAGTCATCTGGTTGCCGTTACTATCGCGCACCTCATCGAGGCACCATTTGAACACTCCAGAAGCACTATCCTGCCGTGATGCTGCCGTAGAGCCATAGAAGTATTTCGTGCCGTCCTTGGTAGTGACCACCCAGCCGCCTGTCGTTGGATTGAAATAGAATTTTGAGAATGCCCCCTCTATCTTAGCGCCGTAGTAATTGGCTCCCCACTCGCTTCTCGGTACCAGCTCGGCAGAAGAATCATCTTTTTCGAATATGAACTCATTGCCGCTATAGTTTATTCCTCGCTTTGTGGATCGCTGTATCACTCCCATTTCGAGGTCCCAGCCCACACCGAGCCAACTGTTCGGTGCATTCGAGTTGTATCTCAGCACCAGATTGGGGGCGATCCCGCCTCTCCCCGGAGGGATCTCGACAGGAATGCTTGCTCTCGCAGCACCGGTATTGGTCGGATCGGTTACCTTCACACCCGAGGCAACAATGACCTCCTGGGCAGAAGCATCATAGAATGGAATACTAAGAAAAGTCAGGACGAGACAGATGAAAGCAAAACGTTGTAATCGCATGCACGCCCCCCACATGTATGATCTCGCGCTTTCCACATTACAACAGCATGCTTCTGTGCAGCCGACGGAACGGCTACTTTCTCAGCTGTCATTCAGCTTATCACGCGAAGGGGGAGCTTTGCTTTCAAAATCGTAAAAAATATTATCAATTTCGTAAAAATTACGATCCGTCAATTTTGACGTTGTGATCTCTTGCAGAAGGGTATCGTAACCTCATTTTGCCTTTCCCTTAAGACACGGTGAGGGATTCTCCCTTTTTAGAACAAAAAGGAAATGGGGAGGTACCCATAGCTACAACTTCATTTGTAGGCCCGCTGGGCGCCAAGTATATAGTGCTTCGGCGTTATCCCGGTCTCTTTCTTGAAGGTGGCTGAAAAGTAGCTTGCATTTTCATAGCCGATCATGCCCGCTATCTCGGAAACAGTGCGGTCGGCCTTTTCCATAAGCTCGATGGCCTTTCGGATTCTGACGAAATGGTGATAGCTCTTGAAGGAATGGCCGGTAATGCGTTTGAAATAAGCGCAAAAATAGCTCCGGTTCAACAAGGATATCCTGCATGCTTCGGAAAGGGTCAACGGCAGTGCATAGTTTTTCTCTATGTAAGCTTTCACTCTCAGGATGCCTTCGATGATGCAAGATGGGATCTCACCATGACGAGGCCTCGGCCCGGATTCAGAGCCCAGCATCATATGCCTGCGCCCTCCAGCGTCGGAGAGCATGCCGGCAAGGACACTTATCTTATTGAGCACTTCGTCAGGATCGAGCGGCTTTTTTATGTAATCCCGCGCTCCGGCCCTGAAGGCAGCGATAATGGTCTCCTCTGTCTCGTAAGCGGCGGTAATGATAACCGGAACCGAGGGATGGGTCTCTTTTATCCGCCTCAGCACCGCGATACCGTATGCATCGGGGAGCGCGAGGTCGAGGATAACGACGGCGACCTCTTCGGAGAGCAGGCCGATGCCTTCACGGGCAGTTGTTGCAACAAGGAGAGGGTAAGCGTTTCCGATATCCTTAATGAGCGCATCCCGTGTGCTTTTACAGACATCGATGATCAGAATACTCTTGGCTTTTTTACTGATATTTCTCATACGTTTTTCCTGTGAGCGTACGAAAAGAGGAGGGATGATAAGGAGGAACGTTGCCGTATCCGGTGTAATGCGCAATCACCTTTTCCCAAAGCCCCCCTCTTTACGACCAAGGTAATTGTAAAGCATGTTTTAATGATAATATCTCTTTATACCATAACGCACCCTTGCCTGTCAGCAGCACGTTACCCCTGTTCAGTTACACGCTGCCATTCTGCCATCTTCTGCGATGCCGCTCTACGCTTGATAAATTGCCGACCATCCGCTATGATTAAGGGGAAGGTGTAATCCTCTGCAATTCAAACAGTTGCAGCGGCGAAAGGAGCCACGAGATGATAACGCGCGAAAAGGTCGAAGAGGTCCTCGACAAGGTCAGGCCCGGTCTCAAGTCCGAGGGAGGAGATATCGAGCTGGTGGACGTTAAAAACGATATAGTATATGTCAAATTGAAGGGCGCCTGCGGCACCTGCCCGATGTCGGCGCTGACATTAAAGAACTGGGTGGAAACCACGATGAAAAAGGAGATACCGGACGTCAAGGCTGTTCAGGCCGTATGATAAGGAGCACGGGAACGATAATGAAGATACCAGGAGCCGGAACGGCGTGCGCGAGGGACCGTGCTGCGGCTGCGCTCCGGTCCGTCTTCTACGGTCTCTGGGTGCTCGCCTCTCTCCTCCTCGTTCCCGCCGCCGGCGCTGACACTATCGTTGACGTGAAGGGCGTGCGGCATTGGTCGACCGCCGATTATACGCGCATTGTGATCGATCTCTCGGCGCCGGTAGAATTCACCCGGGGAAGCCTCTCCGATCCCGAGCGCCTCTTCTTCGACCTGAAGAACGCCCGCGTGGCAAGGGAGATGCAGAAGAGTTTCGCTGCCGACAGCCCGATCATAAAATCGGTGAGGATAGGACAGTTCAACGCCGATACGGCCCGCATCGTCTTCGATCTTGAGGTGAGCACGTACGACTACAAGGTCATCCATCTCGAGGATCCCCCCCGCCTGGTCATCGATATTTCATCCAAGACTGCGCCGGAGAAGAAGCCTGACGCGAAACAGGAGCTTCGGCCCGAGCTCCTGGAGCAGAAGAGGCCGGGC
This sequence comes from Nitrospirota bacterium, assembly GCA_040752355.1. NCBI lineage: Bacteria > Pseudomonadati > Nitrospirota > Nitrospirota bacterium. The sequence goes on from JBFMHE010000013.1 coordinate 9,443, forward strand.
GGCAAGCCCGAGTCAAAGCCGGAAGCCAGGCCGGAGAGGAAGCCCGATCCCAACACCGAGGCGCGGTTCATGAAACGGCGGATCGTGGTCGATCCCGGCCACGGCGGGCACGATCCCGGCGCTGTAGGGCCGTCGGGACTCTATGAAAAGGATGTGGTGCTGGATATCGCCCTCAAGGTCAGGAGCATTATGAAGCGGGATCATCCCCAGTTCGATGTGGTCCTCACCCGCGAAACCGACATCTTCATTCCCCTGCCCCAGCGGGCTGCCGTCGCCAACAGGAACAATGCCGATTTCTTCCTCTCGATCCACGCCAATGCGAGCCCGAACCGGCAGGCGCGGGGCATCGAGACCTATTTCCTCAACTGGACCGACGACGAAGAGGCGGTAAGGGTCGCTGCCCGCGAAAACGCCATATCGATAAAAGAGATGAAGAAGGCCCAGAGCGATACGGAGCTCATCCTCGCCTCGCTCGACCGCGACAAAAAGAGAGACGACTCTCTGAAGCTCGCCGGATATATCCACCATTCGCTGATAACGCAGATGAGGCCCCAATACCCCGCGATCCACGACCTCGGCGTGAAGTCGGCGCTCTTCTATGTGCTGGTCGGGGCAAAGATGTCCTCGGCGCTGGCCGAGGTCTCCTTTATCAGCAATCCCGATGAAGAGCGGATGCTCGCAGACGAGGACTACCGGATGCATCTCGCCCACTCCCTCGTGGCAGGAATACGCGCCTATTTCAACCAGGCGCCGCAGCAGAAGGTGGCCGCCTACCGGAAGGCGCCCCGGAAGAGCCCGGCTCCGAAGGCGAAGCCGGTCAGCTATACCCGCCGCACCAGGTAAGCCGTTGCCTTCCGGGATCGTTCTCCTGGCGTATTCCTGCTTCGCCGCAGGTCTTTTTCTTATCGAGAGGCTGGACCTTCATCTCGCAATCGCTGCGCTCGCAGCCTGCTCGCTCTTGTTCATTCCCTTTCGGCGGGTGCGGAGCGGCATCGTCCCCATAACGCTCTTCCTGGTTTTCACTTTTGTGAGCAACCTTTTCTACCAGTCGGGAAGGGTGCTCGCTGCCGTGGGGCCGCTGCTCATCACCGATGAAGGAGTGCGGCTGGCTGCGGTACGGACGCTGCGCGTATTCGATCTGATCTTCGCGGCCAAGGTCCTTACCACCCTGCTGCCGCTCGAAACGATGCTCGCCTCGCTCGGCAGGTTTCTCCGTCCGCTCGAGCGCCTGGGGGTGCCGGTCCACGAATTCTTTCTCGTTGTGACGCTCACCCTGCAGTGCTTCCCGGTGCTCAAGGAGAGGCTTTCCGGACTGTACCGGGAGCGGGTCGCGGGAAAGCATGCCGTCACCTTCAGGGAGAAACTGCGGATCATGGTATCGTTCCTCGTGCCCCTCTTCATCGAGAGCATGCGGAACCCGGAAAGCTTTTTTGTGCAGAGCGAAGAGGGGAAGAGTTAAGGTGAGCGCATGTTCGACTATCTCATAACGAACGGTCTGCTCGTCGACGGCAGCGGCGCCGAGCCGCGGAGCGCCGCAGTCGGCATCAAGGGTGACCGCATCGCCTCTATCGGCAGCGGTGACGCCGATGCCCGCACGGTCATCGATGCGCAGGGCGCGGTGGTCGCCCCGGGGTTCATCGATACGCATGCGCATTCCGAATTCACCCTTCTCGCCGACGGCAGGGCAGAGGGAAAGATCAGCCAGGGAGTCACGACCGAGATCAACGGCAACTGCGGTCTTTCCGCGGCCCCGCTCTACGGAGCGGCCCTCGAGCGGAGGACCGCCGACCTCGAGGAGGTCGGCATCAAAGAGCGGTGGTCGACCTTTCGCGAATATTTCGTATTGTTAGAACAGAGGGGCATTGCGCTGAACTTCGCCACCCTCTGCGGCCACGGCACTATCAGGGCGTCGGTCATGGGCTACCGTGATGAAGCCCCCGACGAACGTGCTCTGGCCGCTATGAAAAGACTCCTTTCGGAAGCGGTGCGTGACGGCGCAAAGGGGCTCTCGACGGGGCTCATCTATCCCCCGGGCGTCTATGCAGGCACGGAAGAGCTGATCGAGCTCTCCCGGACGGTTGCAGGGCACGGCATTTATGCGTCGCATATGAGGAGCGAGGGAGACCGGCTCGTCGAGTCGATCGACGAGGTGATCCGCATCGGGAGCGAGGCAGGCATCCGGGTGCACATTTCCCATGTGAAGACCTCGGGTGAGCGGAACTGGGGCAAGATCGGCGCTGCTATCCGGCGCATGGAAGAGGCGAGGGGGAGAGGGCTCGCGCTCACCTGCGACCGGTATCCCTATATCGCCGCGAGCACGGATCTCGACACGGTGCTGCCGGCCTGGGTATACGAGGGCGGCGTCGAAGAAGAGCTGAAACGATTGGCCGATCCCGGGACCGCCGCACGGATAAAAGCGGAGCTGAGCGGCAAGGATGACGCCTATTGGAAAAGCGTCTTCGTCTCGTCAACGGTGAGGCCCGAACATCGCTGGATGGAGGGCGAGAGCCTTTTCGCGGTCGCCGCCAAAAGGGGTATGCCCGTGGTCGATGCGCTCTTCTCGATACTCATCGAGGAGCGGGTACGGACAGGGGCTATCTTCTTCTCGATGAACGAAGACAATCTGAAGCGTTTCCTCTCCCTGCCCTATACCATGATAGGTTCCGACAGCTCGGTGCGCAGTCTCTCGGGGCCTACCCGCATCGGCATGCCCCATCCGCGCGGCTTCGGCAGCTTCCCGCGGTTCCTCGGGAAGTATGTGAGGGACGAGGGGGTCATGGGGCTGCCCGAAGCGATCAGGAGGATCACCGCGCTCCCGGCAGCGACCTTCGGCCTGAGTGAGCGGGGTCTCGTCAAGGAGGGATATTATGCCGACCTCGCCGTATTCGATTATCACAGCATGAAAGATACGGCAACCTTCGGCAGTCCTTACCAGCTTCCGGAGGGAGTTATCCATGTCTTCGTCAATGGCGAGCCGGTGGTGCACGAGGGCCGCATGACCGGGGCCCGGCCGGGAAGGGTGCTTTCGTGAGGCCGGTGATCGGCATAACCGCCGGCATCGATGACGAGCTCTACTCGCTGCGGCGGAACTACTGCACGGCGGTCGAGAAGGCGGGCGGGCTCCCGGTCATCCTGGTCCCCTCTCCTCAGACTCCTCCGCTGCTGGCCGCTATCGTCGACGGCCTGCTCATCCCCGGAGGGGACGATCTTGCGCCTGAATGGTACGGCGAGACGCTCTCGGTCCCGCCGGAGTGCCTGAAGGAGGCGCCGCGGGAGCGGAGCGAATTCGAGATCGCCCTCCTCCACGAAATGGTGCGGAGGGGCAAGCCGGTGCTGGGCATCTGCTACGGCATGCAGCTCATCAATGTCGCCTTCGGCGGAACGCTCTACCAGGACATCGCCCTCCAGGAAGAGCGCGCGTATCGCCACCAGCGGACGCTCCACCGGATACTTATCGCCAGCCCCTTCGGCGGAATCGCTTCCGGCGAAGAGTTTGCCGTCAACTCCTATCATCACCAGGCGGTGAAAGATATCGGTGACGGGCTGGAGGTGTTCGCCCTCTCGGCTGACGGGCTGATCGAAGGCTTTTATAAAAAAGAGCACCCCTTTCTGGTGGGCGTCCAGTGGCATCCCGAGCGCGGCAATGAGGGGCTTCCTCCCGCTCTTCCCGGCGAGGAGGGCCTTTTGTTAAAGGCCGGGAGTTGTGATAAGCTTTTAGTAGCGCTATTCGACGGGTTCATACGAAACTGCCAGAAGGAAGGGGAATGTCCACCAACCGGTTCACGTTCATCACACTGCTCGCCCTCGTCCTGATCCTGGGATATCTCAGCTATCTGATCCTTGCGCCGTTCCTCGCTCCGATCCTCTGGGCCATCGTTCTCGCGATAGTCTTTTATCCGGTGTATCTCTATCTGCTCCGCTCTATCAGGTGGAAGTCCCTCGCCGCGCTCATCGTGCTGCTCGTCATTCTCCTTATCATAATAGGTCCCGTCTCGTACATCACCTATCTGCTGGTGGCCGAGGTCCAGGCCCTGACGAGCCGCATCGATACCGGGACCCTGGGATCGACAGAGGTCATCCTCCGCCACCCGGTGGTCCGCTACGTGATCGACAGGGTTGCGACGGTCTTCGGCGCCCCGCTCTCGGAAGCGGAGCTGAGGAAGGCGGTCAACGATACTCTTGCGGCGCTGGGCAAGAGGTTCGTCGATGTCATTCCCGGCGGCCTGGGGAGCATCGCCGGGGTAGTGATGGACTTCGTCTTCATGTCCTTTGCCATCTTCTTTTTCATCAGGGACGGCGCCGACTTCTTGCACAAAGGGCGCAACTTCATGCCCTTTTCGGAAGAGCAGAAGAACAGGCTCGCCGCACAGATCAGGGATATCGTGGTCTCGACCATTTACGGCGGCGTCGTCGTGGCCATCGTGCAGGGGCTCATCGCCGGCATCGCCTATGCGGCGCTCGGGACGCACTCCCCGGCCCTGTGGGGATTCACTACCGCCATCGCCTCGTTCATTCCGCTCCTCGGCACCTTTGCCGTATGGGGGGCCATCACCCTCTTCTTTTTCATTCAGGGCTCGATCGTGAAAGGATTCATTCTTCTGCTCATCGGCGTTTTCGGCATAAGCATGGTGGACAACGTCCTGCGGCCCATTCTCATCGGCGCGCGCATGCATATGCCGGTGCTCGTCATCTTCTTCGCCGTTCTGGGAGGGATTCAGCTCTTCGGGCTCATCGGGCTTATCCTGGGGCCGCTGGTACTGGCGCTGTTTTTCTCGGTCATCGGAATTTTCAGAAACCTGGAAGGAGGGTATCATGCTTGACAGGGGAGAGGTGAGGGAGATCGCTTCCATAGAGGGCGGAGAGCACCATTTCGTGAGCATGTATCTCAATGTGGACCCCCTGCTGAACCGGGGCGGGGACTACGATATCCATTTCAAGAATATGATGAAGGAAGCGGCGGAGACCCTCGACAAGCAGGTCTACCGGAAGGTGCGGGACGATATCGGCAGGATCAAGGAGTATGTGGCGTCGCACCGGCAGCTCTTCAGGAAGGGGCTCGCGATCATCAGCTCGGCGCCCCGCGATTTCTGGAGGGTCTACCACCTCGCCGTACCCGTGCGGAACGAAATCGTCATCGACACCATGCCCTACACCAAGCCTCTGCTCGAAGCGCTCGACAATTACGAGCGGTACGCGGTGGCGCTGGTCGAGAAAGAGGATGCGCGGCTCTTCGTCATGCACCTCGGCGAGATCGTCGAGTACGAGGAGGTGCATACCGGCGGGGTGCCGGGCAAGCATAAGGCCGAGGGCGATTTCGCGCTCGCGCAGATCGCGGTTACGCCGCACATGGCGCATACCGGCAAGAGCAGGCTGGGGGTTACGGGGTACCGGGAGCATCATAGGGAGCGGCACATTGCCGAACACGTCAAGCTCCATCTCAAGGATGTCCTCGAGAAGCTGAACACGTTCCTGGAGCGGGAGCGTATCAACCGCTTGATCGTCGGCGGCTCCGACGAGGCCACCCAGGCCTTCCGGAGCATGCTCCACCAGACGGCGCAGGAGAAGATCATCGGCACCATGAGGGCGACGATGTTCGCCGCTCCCGACGAGGTGCTGCGCGACGCCGAGGCGCTGGTGGCCGACTACGAAAGGCGTGAGGAAGAGCGGACCGTCGAGAGGCTCGTCACCCAGGCGTCGAAAGGGCAGCAGGCGGTCGCCGGGCTCGAGGCCGTGCTCGAGGCGCTCAGGGAGCGCAAGGTGATGAAGCTCGTCATGCTCAAAGACCTGCGGGCAGCGGGGTATGCCTGCGGGACGTGCGACTTCGTGAGCGCGGAACGCGTTGACCGCTGCCTCTCCTGCCAGGGGCCGATGAAGGCGCTCGCATCGGTTGCCGAGCACGCGGGCGAGATGGCGCTGCAGCAGGGGGCGACCGTCGAGATCGTCAGCGAGAGCACGCGGCTCCTCGAAGCCGGCGGCATAGGGGCGTTCCTGAGATATTAGGGGCGGCTCACAACGCCCGGGGCTCGCCGGGAAAGAGGGGAAGTGTCCCTCCCTTGTTGCAGCGCGGAACCGCAGTGCGCCTGATGATGCGCTACTCCTTGTCGGTAACGAATCCGCTTACCGTTTTCCGGAGGCCCTCGGCGATCGTCAGGAGATCGGCTACCGAATGCATTACCTCGTTCGACATCTGCTCCATCTCCTTTGCGACGGACGAGGTTTTTTCTATATTATGCGCGACCTCTTCCGACGCCGCCGACTGCTCATCGACGGCGGTGGCGATCTGGGTGATCTGGTCGCGGACCCGCTGCACCGAATCGACAATATGGTTCAACGAGCCGCCGACCTGCCGGATGTACTCGGTCGCCTTGGTCACGTCTCCCGAGGCCTCGGACATCGACCGGGCCGTCTGCGACGATTCCGCCTGCACGGCGTGGATCTTCTCCGATATTTCGGCAGTCGCCTTGATGGTGCGCTCTGCAAGCTTACGCACCTCGTCGGCGACCACCGCAAATCCTCTCCCCTGCTCTCCCGCCCGCGCCGCCTCGATGGCGGCGTTCAGTGCGAGGAGGTTGGTCTGGTCCGCGATGTCGGTGATGACCGTGACAATATCGCCGATCTCTCCGGCCCGGTTATTGAGCTTCTCGACCATCGACGCCAGCTCTATCGTTGACGTATATACTTTGTTGACGGTCGCCACCGCTCCGTCGGCCACTCCCTTGCCGCTCTCCGCCGTGGTCATGGCCTCGCCGGACATTTCGGAGGCGATGGATGCGTTCTTCGCGATGTCGGTGATGGTCTGGCTCATCTCTTCTGCAGCGGTAGCGATCTGCGCCGCCTGAGCGGACTGCTCCTTCGAGCCTTCTGCCGTCCTGTCGGCCCGCAGCCGCAAGGCATCGACGGTGGTCACCACGGTGTTCGCGGCATTGAGAATAGCAGTGATGACCGTGTTGAGCGACCGGATCATCTTGTTGACGCTCTGGGCGAGCACTCCTATCTCGTCGCTGTTCCGGATATCCAGGGAGGTCCTTAAGTTGCCTGCCGCCACCTGTTCTACCTTGTCCACGATATCCGACAGCGGCCGGGTAATGCTCCGCACCACGAGCCGGCTGGCTAGTATCATGAGCGCCATGCAGACGATGATGATACCGGCGAGTTTCATTGCATCACGCATAAAGGCCGCGTTGACATCGTCGATATAGATGCCCGAGCCGATGACCCATCCCCAGGGCTCGAATCCCTTCACATAGGATATCTTGGCGACGGGGTCCTTGAAGTTCGGCTTCGGCCAGAGATAGCGGACAAATCCTGCTCCCTCTTTTTTCACCACCGCCACGAACTCGACGAAGAGCCGCGTGCCTTCGGGGTCCTTGAAATCCGACATGTCCTTGCCGTCCAGCTCGGGCTTGTAAGGATGCATGATCATCGTCGGACCCATATCGTTGATCCAGAAATACTCCTTCCCGTCATAGCGCAGGTCCTTCACGGCGGCCAGGGCCGCCTTCCGCGCGTCCTCGTCGGGGAGCCTCCCCTGCTTGGCAAGGTCGTGAAAGTGCTGGAGCACTCCGTAGGCCGTTTCGACGATATGCTTTGTCTTGAGGGACTTCTCTTCGATCATTCTGTTTCTCAGCGTTGTGAGGGATGCGGCGGCGATCACCACTGCTCCTGTCAGCGCGATGGCGACAAGGATACTCAAGCGGTGCTTTACTTTCAGCTGACTCAAGAGCCTCATATGAAACCCTCCCGATAGGTAATGCCCCCCCTTACGCTTTTGTTTGCCGGTGAGCTCCCTGATCGGCAGGTGTAGCCCTCTGCCGAAGGATGAGACACCACACGGGTATGCGCTCCAGCCCATACAGAAATGCGTAACCCCTTATAATTATGATTATCGACGGATTTCTTATTCTATTGACACCATTCAGCAGGACGCGCCCTCCTCCCCCTCATCGCTGAGCCCGGCCCCGCCCGAAAAGGCGCCTGGCCGTGCTATCATAAGGAATGCGCGTGGCTACATTGTGCAGGCACCTGTTTATTGCATGTATTCTCCTGCCCGTCATCGCGGCGCTTTTTTCCTGTTCTCCCTCTCCGCGGCTCGATGACTACGCGTATTACCGCCTGAATTTCAATCCCACCACCCTCGATCCCGCGCTGATCGTCGATGTGCAGGGCGCCTCTCTCGCGGCGAAGCTCTTCAACGGGCTGGTCAGATTGAACGAAGACCTTTCGGTTGCGCCCGACATCGCCGAACGCTGGGAACTCTCGAAGGACGGCAGGAGCTACCGCTTCTTCATCAGGAAGGGGGTAGCCTTCGCCAACGGACGGGAGGTCCGGGCCGAAGATTTCAAGTACTCCTTCGAGCGGATCCTCGACCCGCGGACGAAGTCTCCGAATACCTGGGTGCTCGAAAAGGTCAGAGGGGCGAAAGCGTTCATGGACCGTAAGGCGGATACGGTAGCGGGATTCAGGGTGCGTGATGCGTATACTTTCGAAATAACGCTCGAGCGGCCTTTCGCCCCCTTTCTCGGCATGCTCACCATGAGCGCCGCCTACGTAGTGCCGAGGGAGGAGGTGGAGCGATGGGGCTCCGATTTTTCGAGCCATGTCATGGGCACCGGCCCTTTTGTGCTGGAACGGTGGCTGCCCAACCGCGAGGTCGTGCTCCAGAGGAACGAGCGGTACTTCGACCGGCCGGCAAAGGTGAAGGGCATTGTCTGCAAGATCATTCCCGAAGATCTGACGGCGATCACCGAATTCGAGCTCGGCTCGCTCGACGTGCTCTCTCTCCCCGGCTCGGCGTATGGGAGGTTCAGGGCCGATGAGCGGTGGAGCAGTCATATCATCGCTCTCCAGGGTGTCAATACCTACTACCTGGGCCTCAACACAGCGAAGCCGCCCTTCGATAACAAGAGGCTCAGGAAAGCGGTTGCCGCCGCCATAGACAGGAACAAGATCCTCGAAACGTTTTTCGAGAAGCGAGGACGGCCCGCTGCAGGCCCGGTCCCCGATCTCCTCAGGAAGTGGAGCCTTTCTCCGGAGGGCGTTCATCCCTACGATCCGGCAGCGGCCCGTGCGGTCATCGAGCAGGAAGGCCGGGCAGGAGTCCGCGTGACCATGTATATTACCGCCGACCAGGAGGTCGTGGACCTTGCCGAGATCGTTCAGTCCTATCTGCTCGCCGCGGGCATCAGTGTGCAGATAAGGCAGCTCGAATGGAGCGCCTATAAAGAGGCGATCAACAGGGGTGAACCGCACCTCTTCTGGCTCAGCTGGTGGGCCGATTACCCCGACGCCGAAAACTTTCTCTTCCCGCTGTTCCACTCCTCGAATCTCGGGTCGGCAGGGAACAGGACGAGATATGTCAATAAGACCGTCGATGCGCTGATCGAGAAGGGGCAGTACTCGTTCGACGAGAGGGAGCGGAGCAGGTACTACCGGGAGGCCGAGTCGATGATTGTCGAGGACGCGCCGTGGGTGCCGTTCTGGCACCGGAACGATATCCTCGTCAAGCAGCCCTGGGTCGAGGGGCTCGAGGTCTACCCGATCACCAGTATGGACAAAGGGACGGAGATCGCGCTGAGGAGGTAAGACCCCTGTCCTTTACGGCTCTGCACGCAGAGCCCCGCACCGGCCATTAACAATTTTTAATCTCCCGTTAATCATTTCTTAATGGTGTAACGGTATACTTTCAAAAATACCGATCGCCTTCGCGCATACCGTATCCATTCTATTGCTATCCGGCCTGTTGCCGCCCGGAATTTCTGAAAAGGAGGATTACCTGCTCATGGGTATTATCAAAAACCTGGGACATATCTTTTTCCATGTAGCGATTATCGTGGTAAGCGCGGCTGCGGCGCTCTCGCTCCCCTCCCTGGTCAGGGCTGCTGCCGAGAATGTTCTGGTCTACTGGGCGTTTATCGAGAACGGAAAGATCTTTCTCGTCTCGCTCGAGCTCGCCGTAGCCGTCACGCTGATCATCCTGCTCAACTACCTCGGGAGGAGCTGGAAGGACAGGAAGCGTTCGGGCATGGCGAAGAGCGCCGGGCTGTTCTTCGTCTCCTCTGCCCGCAACATCGTTGGCCGGACACGGCTGAAGCGGATGAAGAGAAAGCAGGGGCCGGGAAGGAACGTCATGGTCATAGGATCGACCGGCTTCCGCACCTTCGTGGAGCCTGAGGGCGACCTGCACCATGTGGTGCAGCACTGCCGCGAAGCGAAGATCATGCTCCTCGATCCCCGGGGCGAGGGGGCGAGCGCCCGGGCCAAGAGCATACAGGACCCGCAGATCACGCAGGAAGGGTTCAGGGAGCAGATCCTCAAGAGCATCGAGTTCCTCAAAGGATTGAAAGGACTCCAGAAGAATATCAAGCTCAAGCTCTATCGCGATACGCCGCTCCTGAAGCTGGCGATCCTCGGCGATTACGCGTACGTGCGCCACTACCATACGGGCCTCGACGTGCAGCAGATGCCTGAATATGTCTTCAGGCACGATCCCAAACCCGGCGGTCTCTACAGCCCGCTCTACCAGTATTTCGTCGAGCGCTGGCAGGATCCCGGCATCCCGGAATACGAGCTGGACACCGGTGAGCTCGTGTACCGGGACAAGAGCGGCAACGAGATCAGGAGAGAGCTGTTTGCCGAGGGGGCCGTGGAGGCGTAGGTGATCGAGCAGCCCGAAGCGTTAGTCGCAGCCGCGGGGCTCCCGCTGTTTCCAGAACCACCCCGGATAAGGTACAATTCCCTCCAATGGCGGCGACGACGATCATCAAGGCTTCGGGAAGACCGGAAGCGTTCGACCTGCAGAAGCTCATCGACTCCCTGATCCGCTCCGGGGCTTCCCCTGACACGGCGGGGAAGATCGCCGGCGAGATAGAGGCACGGATCACTCCCGGGATGCACACCAGAAAGATATACGGCCTCGCCAAACGCCTTTTGCGGCAGTACAGCAGCCCCTCGAGCATGCGCTATTCCCTCAAACGGGCGATCGCCTCGCTCGGGCCTTCGGGCTATCCCTTCGAGAAGTACTTCGCCCGCGTGCTTGCGGCGCACGGCTACCGCACCGAGGTGAGCCGTATTATCGAGGGCTATTGCGTGGCCCACGAGGTCGACGTGGTGGCGGCGAAGGGAGACGAGATCGCCTTCATCGAGTGCAAGTATCACAACAACGGCGGAAAGCCGACAGACGTCAAGGTGGCCCTCTATGTCCATTCGCGCTTCGCCGACATCAAGAAGGCCCATGAGCTGCGGCACGGGGAGAACGGCATGGTCCGCAAGGGATGGCTCGCGACCAATACCCGCTGCACGACCGATGCGATAAAGTACGCCGAGTGCGTCGGGCTGAAGATCGTGAGCTGGAGATACCCTGCATCGGGAAGCCTGGAGCGGATGATCGAGGAGCAGCGGCTCTACCCTATCAATGTCATCCCTGCGGTGAGGCAGGATGCGCTGGCGTCCCTGTTCCACCAGGATATCATTCTCGCCCAGGAGGTCGCGGACATGGACGAGCAGTCGTTCGTGGTGAAGAGCGGTCTCGATCCCCGCACCGCCCGCCTGATCAAGAAGCAGGCCGACGAGCTCTGCCCCTGCTTTTAGGGGCTGAGCTCGTGATTTACAAAATTGCCTCCGCCGTATAAAATAGGGGCTGCTCAATGAAGAACTTTTTCCGGGGGACCGATATGCGGAAGCCGACAGAAGAGCAGCAGGGACGGGAACAGGAATGCCTGGAGAGGCTTGCGGCCATGGGCGAGCGTGTCGCTGCGCTCGAGACCACGATCGATGAGCTCAAGAGGGCTGGGGAAGCGGTCAGGGAGGGTGAGCACTATTACCGCCTCCTCGTCGAGCTCGCGCAGGATGTCATCTTCGTCATCGGCAGGGACGGCCTGATCAAGTACGTCAACGAGTATGCCTCGCGGTTCTTCGGCTATGCCAAAGAGGGGCTGGTCGGCAGACCCCTGCGGGACCTCTTCCCGCTCGAAGCCCGGGAGTTCCAGAGTATCGATCTCCAGCAGGTCTTCGAGAGCGGCGAATCCGTCTCGGTCGAAGACGGCTTCTCCTACCGCAACAGGGATGTCTATATCGAGACCAAGCTGGTGCCGGTAAGGGACCCTGCCGGCACGGTGGAGGCGATCCTCGGGTTTGCCCGCGATATCACCGAGCGCATGAAGATGAAAGAGGCGATCAGGCGCCAGGCCTCGTACGATTTTCTCACGGGGCTGCCGAACCGGATGCTCTTCATGGACCACCTCAATCTCGCCCTTGCCCAGGCGCAGCTCGATACCCAGCAGCTGGCCGCGCTCTTTCTCGACCTCGACCGGTTCAAGAATATCAACGACTCGCTCGGGTATGCCGCAGGGGACCAGGTGCTGAAGGATGTCGCCGGCAGGCTCAGGGCCCACCTCCGGGACAGGGACATCTTCGCCCGCATCGGCGGCGACGAGTTCATCATTCTCCTCCGCGACATCTCCCACGTTGATGAGGTCTCCCGCATAGCGGAGCATATCATCGAGGCCTTCCAGAGCCCCTTCTCGGTCAACGGGCAGGAGTTCCACCTCACCATGAGCATCGGCATCAGCATGTATCCTTACGACAGCGAGTACGCGGAGACGCTCCTCAAGAACGCCGACATCGCCATGTACCACGCCAAGGCGCAGGGGAGGAACAACTACCAGTTCTATAATCCCGTAATCGATATAAGGGCGCTGGAGCGGATGATCCTCGAGAACAGCCTGCGCCAGACGTTGAAGCGGGGAGAGCTGGCGGTCTACTACCAGCCGCAGGTGGATATCGCGTCGCGCCAGATCGTCTGCGCCGAGGCCCTGGTGCGCTGGAAGCACCCCGAGGCAGGACTGCTCAACCCGATGCAGTTCATCCCCCTTGCCGAGGAGACGGGGTTCATCATCCCCATGGACGAGTGGGTGCTCCGGACCGCCTGCAGCCAGACCAAGGCCTGGCACGAGGCAGGATACCCGCCGATCGTGGTGACGGTCAACCTCTCGGCCCGCCAGTTCCAGCAGCCCAACCTGGTCGAGATGGTCTCCCGGGTGCTCAAGGAGACCGGGTTGAGCCCCGAGTCGCTCGAGCTCGAGATCACCGAGAGCATCGCCATGCAGAACATAGAGCTTACCATCCCCAGCCTTTCCCGGCTGAACGAAATGGGCGTGAGGCTCTCTATCGACGACTTCGGCACGGGCTATTCGTCATTGAGCTACCTCAAGAAGCTTCCGATCCAGAAGATCAAGATCGACAAGTCGTTCATCAGCGGACTCTCGAACGATCCCGATTACAAGGCGATCGTCAACGCAGTGATCGCAATGGGGCGCAAGCTTCGCCTCAACGTGGTTGCCGAAGGGGTCGAGACAGGAGAGCAGCTCTCCTTCCTCCATTCGAGCTTTTGTGATGAAATACAGGGATATCTTTTCAGCAGACCTGTTCCTGCGGAAGAGTTCGAAGAGCTGATGCAGCTGCACCGGTAGCCGCACCGGGCCCCCCTTGACCGTAGAGGCAGAGCCGGCGAAAACGGCTATGCCGCGTTATCCGCAGTGACCTTCTCTTCAAAGCAGACGGTGTTCCGTCCCGATGCCTTTGCCCGGTAGAGCATGGTGTCGGCCTCGCTCAGGAGGAGGTTCCTGTCCGCAGCCTTTCCGAGCGCCGCGACCCCGAAGCTCGCGGTAACCGCAATCGGCTGTTCGGCCGAGGCGACCGGGCTGGCCTGGATCTTGAGCCTGAGCCGCTCGGCCAGCTCGGCGGCGAACCGGAGCTTGGTGTTGGGCAGCACCAGCACGAACTCCTCGCCGCCGTACCGGGAGAGATAGTCGCTTTTCCGTATGGAGGAGAGCACCATGCGGGAGAGCTCCCGCAGTACCCCATCGCCTGCCTGGTGTCCGTAGGTGTCGTTGATCCTCTTGAAATGGTCGATATCGAACATGATCACCGAGAGATCGCCGCCGTAGCGCTGGGCCACCGCGATATCGTGGTCGAGGCAGCCGCCGAGGGCGCGCCGGTTGAAGCAGTTGGTGAGGGGATCTATCGATGCGGCATTCTCGAGCTTCTTGATCGTGAAGGCGTTGTCGAGGACGATTCTTACGGTCTCGATGATGATGTTGATGATCTCCGCATGGTGCGAAAGCAGCTTCTTCCTCGGGAGTACATAGAGCCGGGCTATGTAATCCTTGTCCGAAACCTTGTACGAGTGGACATTGCTGATAATATCGTCAGTATTCCGACTTCCGAGGAGGTTTTTGTTGTCGAAATAGTGGAAAGCGTCAACTGATTGACAGTTGAAGTCTTTCTGGATGATCTCGATGAAGTGGCCTTTATAGGCCCGCGGATCGATCCATACCTCGAGGGCATCGTCGTTCTTCACGGCAAACCCGAAGAGCTCGGTGTTCAGGATCGTTTTGAGGCAAGTCGAGACTTCATATAAAATATCGTTGATATCTTGGAGCTCGTTGATCTTCAGGATATGGGCATTAAGGGTCCGGTAGTCGACACCCCGCGCCGTCCTCTGCATGATCTCGTAGAGGGTGACCACACTATTGATCGCTCGCTTCAGCGTGTATACCATTTCAAGAACCTCCTTGCTTTGAACTGGCGTCAGTTATTATGCAAATATTACGCCAGACTAATAAGGGCAAGCGCCCCTAACGATCTATTGCGGAAAAACTGGAAAAAAACAGCGAGAAGAGCCGCATTGTGGCACGGAGGATCAGGAGAGCGGGGCCGCATAAGGGGAAAAGATTTCCGGGCAGGTCTTTTTTACCGCTCCTTTTGAGCCGTTCTTTTTCTCCCGCCCCCCTGTTTTGACCGGCGGACGGGGTGCATCTCGCGCCCCTGGAGTGACAGGGATTCCGCATTTCGGGTATACTCATGCTATTTTATTCATCCCCGGGGCTGCAGGCGCTTACGATAAAGGCGGAAACGAGACAGGAACATACTTAGCGACGGAGGAAGCCATGAGGACGCATGACGAAAAGATTCACATTCTCTCGGAGGTTGCACAGACCTTCGAGCCGCCGGATTCTCTCAAGGCGAATACCTACCTGAAGGACTACCACAAGGTCTACAAGAAGTCCGTAAAAGACCCCGACGCCTTCTGGGGCGGCATCGCTACAGAGCTCCAGTGGATGAAACCCTGGAAGGCGGTATCCGAAGTGAAGAAACCGTACCACAAATGGTTCGTGGGCGGAAAGGTCAACATCACCCAGAACGCCCTCGACCGCCATATCGCCACCTGGCGGAAAAACAAGGTCGCGCTGATCTGGCTCTGCGAAAACGGCGAGGAGCGGATATACTCGTACCACCAGCTCGCCCGCGCGGTCAACAAGATGGCGAACGGCCTCAAGTCCATCGGCGTGAAAAAGGGAGACCGCGTGGTCATCTATATGCCGATAACGCCGGAGGGCATCATCTCGATGCTCGCCTGCGCCCGGATCGGCGCTGTCCACAGCGTGGTCTTCGCGGGCATGGGGCACCATGCGCTGCGGACGCGCATCGAAGACAGCAGGGCGAAGGTCATCATCACGTCCGATATCACCTACCGCCGGGGCAAGGCCATCCCGCTGAAGCCCATCGTCGACGAGGCGATCGAGGACGTTACGTTCATCGAGAAGGTCATCGTCCACCGCCGGGCGATCGAAAAGATAGAGCTCTTCAACGGGAGGGAGCTCGACTTCTACGAGCTCTTCGACGCCCAGTCCGCGGAGTGCGATGCGGCGGTGATGGATGCGGAGGACCCGCTCTTCATTCTCTACACCTCGGGGACCACGGGCAGGCCGAAAGGCGTGGTGCATGTGCACGGCGGCTACATGGTGGGCACCTATTATCTCGCAAAGGCCTTTTTCGATCTGAAGGACGAAGACGTCTATTGGTCCACCTCGGACATCGGCTGGATCGTCGGGCACAGTTATATCGTCTACAGCCCCCTCGTCTCGGGCGCGACCGTGGTCTGCCGGGAGGGCGCCGTCGATTTCCCCGACCCGGGAGCGGTCTGGTCGGTCGTGGAGCGGTACGGCGTCACGGTGATGTTCACCGCCCCGACCGCCATACGCATGTTCATGAAGTTCGGGACGAAGTTCACGAACAAGTACAATAAGAAAAGTCTCAGGATACTCGCCTGCGCGGGAGAGCCGCTCAATCCCGAGGCGTGGCGCTGGACGCAGAAACATATCTGCGAGGACCACGGGTTCGTGGTCGACAACTTCTGGCAGACCGAGGTGGCGGGCCCCATGATCGCGACTTTCCCCTGCATTACGGCCCGGCCCGGAAGGGCGGGCGTGCCGGTGCCCGGACTCAAGGCGGACATCGTCGACAGGGAGGGAAGGCCGGTCGAGCCGGGCAAGGGGGGGCTGCTCATTGTGCGCGAGCCGGTGCCGTATATGCTGCGCACGATCTACAACGACCCGAAGCGGTACGAGAAGGTGTGGGAGACCATTCCCGGCGCGTACTTCACCGGTGATATCGCGGTGAGGGACGAGCACGGCTACATCTCGGTGCTCGGCAGGGCCGACGACGTGATGAGCGTCGCGGGCCACCGCATCGGCACTGCCGAAGTCGAATCGGCTATCGTGAGCCACCCCTCGGTGGCGGAGGCAGCGGTGATCGGCAAGCCCGACGCGGTCAAGGGAGAGGTGATCAAGGCCTTCGTCATCCTCCGGGCGGGCAACGAGCAGTCCGAAGCGCTCCGCGCCTCGATCGTCCGGCATGTGCGCCACGAGCTGGGGCCGGTGGCGACGCCTGCCGAGGTCGTCTTCGTCGATAAGCTGCCGAAGACCCGGTCGGGCAAGATCATGCGGCGGGTGCTCAGGGCGACGGAGCTCGGACTCGATATCGGCGATATCTCGACGATGGAAGATTAGGGGGAGAGGCGTTCAGACATAGATCGAGACGATCGGCTCCGGCGCGGGCTCTTCGACCGCATAGCGCTCCCTGGCCATCTGCCCGTATCCCGTAGCCGACGGCGGCGGAATCTCTTCAGCGAGGACCTCGGCTTCAATCAGGTACGGCAACGGCTGCGGCGCTTCGTACAGAGCAGGGGAATCGGACCCGTCCTGAATTTCCACGAGGGGAAAATGTCCGCCGGGAGCGCTGCTCCGGGCTGCCGGCCGCATCTCCGGCCGAACCTCCGGTAAATACGGATCGAGGGGAAAGTCCGCTTTCCGTTCCACGGCGATCGGCTCGACGCGCAGTGTATTCTCTCTGCTGACCGATATGACCTGGCGCGGGTAGGGTATGTTTTCTACTCTCATCGGGATGCTCCTCGTCTCCTCTGAAAAGAGCATACCACAAAAGGTATGTTCCCTCAAATCTTTCCGCTCCCGTTGACAATACCCCGATTTTCAATTTAAAGTAGTTCCTTCAACTTTTTTCGAACCGGAGGAAGCCGTGGCCCTTATACGCGTGAAGAATCCCATCGTCGAGATGGACGGCGATGAAATGACCAGGATCATCTGGAAGCTCATCAAGGAGAAGCTCGTCCTTCCCTTTCTTGCCGTCGATCTGAAGTATTACGATCTGGGGATCAAGCATCGCGACGCCACCGATGACCGGGTTACTCTTGACGCCGCGAACGCGATCAAGGAGCACGGCATCGGCGTCAAGTGCGCGACGATCACGCCCAATGCCGCACGGGTCAAGGAATACGGCCTCAAGCAGCAGTGGAAGAGCCCGAACGGGACGATCCGGTCGATCCTCGACGGCACGGTCTTCAGGAAGCCGATTATCATAAAGAACATCCCTCCCGCGGTCCAGAAGTGGCAGAAGCCGATCATCATCGGCCGCCATGCCTACGGCGACATCTACAAGGATGTCGAATTCGTTGTCGACGGCCCCGGCGTCGTCGAGCTCGTCTTCACGCCAGCGGGCGGCGGTGAGAGGAGGTCGGCGAGGGTCCATGAGTTCAAGGGCCGCGGCGTGGTCATGGGCATGCACAATACCGAAACGTCGGTCAGGAGCTTTGCACGGTCGTGCATCCATTACGCCCTGAGCGAGAAGGTCGACCTCTGGTTCGGCGCCAAGGACACGATCTCGAAGCAGTACCACGGCTTTTTCAGGGATGTCTTTGCCGAGGAAGTGGAGAAGGCCCAGGACAAGCTCCGGCAGGCCGGGGTGGAGTACCGCTATCTGCTCATCGACGATGCGGTGGCGCAGGTGATCAAGTCCGGGGGAGGCATGCTCTGGGCCTGCATGAACTACGACGGGGATGTGATGTCCGACATGGTCGCCTCCGGCTTCGGGAGCCTCGGGCTGATGACCTCGGTGCTCGTCTCTCCGGACGGCATGTTCGAGTACGAGGCGGCCCACGGCACGGTGATGCGCCACTACTACGAGCATCTGAAGGGCAACCCGACCTCCACCAACTCGATCGCCTCGATCTTCGCCTGGACCGGCGCCCTGGCCAAGAGAGGAGAGCTCGACAGCACGCCCGACGTCGTTGCCTTCGCGAAGACCCTGGAAGAGGTGGTGATAAAGGCGGTCGAGGACGGCGTCATGACCAAGGACCTGATGCTCATCGCCAACCCGCCGGTGACGAAGTACGCGCGCACCGAAGAATTCATCGATGCAGTGGCGGAGCGGCTGAAAAAGGCTGTCTAAGAGCGTCTCACACAATGAGCATCGAGGGCATCGAAGGCATGATCTATTCACTCATTCTCGCAAGGCGTCCACGCCTTGCTGCGAGGCGGTTCAGCCCGCTCTCGCCATCCAGGCTTCGCCTGGGCTGAACATGCCGCTCATAGATCATGCCTTCGATGACCTGCAGTGAATCATTTTGTTATACGCTTCTAATAGTTAAGCCTGATCCCTGTTTTCTTCCAGTTTCCGGAGCAGTTCTCTCTTTTTGATCCGTCCATTGAGGGTCGAACCGTCTTTGAACTCCAAGACGGGGATATCGAAGCGGTAGAGCTCGTAGAGCGCGTCATCGCCGGAGATATCGACCCTGCTGATCTCGAGGCCGTACTTCTCTTGCAACCCGTTGAGCATCTCTTCGACGGTATCGCAGAGCCAGCAGCCCGGTTTGAAGTAGAAGGTGAGCCGCACCATGCCGGGGCTACGGTGTGTCCTTTGCCCCGTGAATCCACCAGTCGCTCTTGTCGGAGAACCACCAGAGCGAGGAGTCGGTCTCGATGATGGTCTGCGCCAGCCGGCGGGCGGCGTCCGTCTTGAGCCGCTTGAGCGCGAAGTCGAGCCACTCGTCGGCGTACTTGTTGCCGAGGTCCTTGTGCTCCTTCAGGGCGAGGATCATCTCGAGCTGGTCGGCGTCGCGGGCCAACTGCGCCTCGACCGTCTCTCCCTTCAGGAACTCGAGGATGAGCGCCTTGATATCACCGCCGAAAGGGAGGGTGGCGGCGAGGTCCTCGATCGCCCTGGTCTCATCGGCCTTTACATACTTTTTATTCACATAGTTGAGGTCGCCGGTCCGCGCTTCGGGCAGATCGTGGAAGAGGCACATCTTGATGATGCGGTCCGTATCGACCGCTCCCGCGAGATGGCCGAGGGCATACCCTATGTATACGGTCCTGAATATGTGCTCCGCCACGGATTCGGCCCCCGACCCCAGGAACTGAAAGCCGGTCCGCGGCGTCCTCTTGAGCATTCCTGCCTCGAAGAGGAAATTGGCGATACGTTTCATACCCGCTCCCTGCGTCGAAATGAAAGACGGTCTCTATTGTACCCTAAAGCGCAGGGGCAAATCCCGCGCCATTGCGTATTTTGATCGATTTTGGATAGAATTACTGGGTTTTTCGAGAGCCCGCGGAGAGATTTCCGGCGCAGTTCCCTGTCTGTTTCACACAATCGAAAAGAGGAGAGAGAGAATGGAACTCGATGTGAAGATGGAGAGCGCGTCGCTCTCGATACCGATTGCGAATCCTTTCGCCCTCGATGTCGAAGGCATTGCCCGGCAGATCGAGGCCTTTGTCGCTGCACAAGGGATCAGCCTTGCGGGGCTCGACCTGCGGGGGCTCCTGCCGAAGATGGTGCGGGGCATTGCGGGGTGCGAGGGAGGCTGTCCTGCCAACGCCCTTCAGCTCGTCGAGAGCGGCTTCAGGAGCTTCGAGCTCGCCTATATCGAGGGAGGGATCCTTACGGCGAAGGCGACGATCGAGGGAAGAGAGCTCTCCCTGAAGATGTTCCCCGATTTCTGATAACGATACCGTAAGCAAGGTCATGTCGTGAGGTGATGTATGCCTGATCGTGCTTAAGGCGACAGTCCTCCTGCTGTTCCAGTGCTATAATAAAGAAGACAGTTCTGTGCCTCTCACTCCCCCGGCCGTGCGGTCCACCGGATTCCGTCGTGTATGAGCGAGCCGGGTCTGCTGCTATGGAGAGTGGAGGGGATAAAGGAGGTTAGCAATGGAACGGTTGCTCATAAAAGAGGTCCTTTCGGGCGAGCGTATCGGGCAGCGGGTGACAGTCTGCGGGTGGGTCCGGACGAAGCGGGAGTCGAAGGGGTTCGCCTTCGTCGCCCTCAACGACGGCTCGACGCAGGAGCTTCTGCAGGTGGTCGTGCCCGGCGAGTCGCCTGCCTTTCAAACATTGCCGCTCTGCTCGACGGGCGCTGCGGTCAGGGTTGCGGGAGTGCTCCGGGAGTCTCCGGCAAAAGGGCAGCGGTTCGAGGTCGAGGCGTCGGCTATAGAGGTCTTCGGCGCCGCCGACCCGGAGAAGTATCCCCTCCAGAAGAAGGGGCATACCCTGGAGTTCCTGCGGGAGATCGGGCATCTGAGGCCGAGGACCAATACCTTCGGCGCTGTCTTCAGGCTCCGTAACATCCTCGCTGCCGGCGTGCACGACTTCTTCCAGGAGAAGAGCTTTGCGTGGGTGCATACGCCGATCATCACGGCGAGTGACTGCGAGGGCGCCGGCGAGCTTTTTACCGTAACCGGCCTCGACCTCGAACGGCTGCCGAAGAACGGGGACGACGTGACCGACTTCTCCCGGGATTTCTTCGGCAGGCGGACCTACCTGACGGTGAGCGGCCAGCTCGAGGCGGAGTTCCTCGCCATGTCCTTGGGCAAGGTCTATACCTTCGGGCCTACGTTCAGGGCCGAGGATTCCAATACATCGCGGCATCTCTCCGAATTCTGGATGATCGAGCCCGAAATGGCCTTCGCCGACCTCGGGGACGATATGCGGCTCGCCGAGGAGTTCCTGCGCTTCCTCTGTGCGAGGGCGCTCGACCGCGGGGAGAGCGAGCTCGTCTTTCTCGAACAGCATTTCAAGAGGACGAGCATTGAAGAGCTGCGCAGGCTGTCGGAATCCTCGTTCGCGCACATCACCTATACCGATGCCGTCGGGGAGCTGAAGAAGGCGAAAGAGGCGTTCGAGTTCCCGGTCGAGTGGGGGCTCGATCTCCAGTCCGAGCATGAGCGCTACCTGACCGATACCGTCTTCAAGAGGCCGGTGATCGTGACCGATTATCCGAAGGGGATAAAGGCATTTTACATGCGGCTGAACGATGACGGCGCGACGGTGGCCGCTATGGATGTGCTCGCGCCCCGGATCGGCGAGATTATCGGCGGCAGCCAGCGCGAGGAGCGGCTCGCGGTGCTCGAAGGGAGGATGCAGCAGCTCGGCATTCCGGCCGAGGGGCTGCAGTGGTATCTCGATCTCCGCAGGTTCGGCTCGGCGCCGCATGCGGGGTTCGGCCTCGGGTTCGAGCGCCTGGTGCAGTATATCACCGGCATGGCGAATATCCGCGACGTCATCCCCTGCCCCCGGGCGCCGCAGACTATAGGCTGATGGGCGGGGAGTACCCGCAGCTGCCTGACTCCGAAGCGGGCGCGAGCTTCTTCGTCATATAAATGCAGGGGATCTCGAACCCGTTGGACAGGCGGAGCCTGATATTCATCGCAGCCTTGTACCCCGCGCGCTCGTAAAAGGGCAGGGCGTTCAGGGAGGAGCAGAGCTGGAGCATGATGCAGCCCCGGTCCAGCGCCTTCTGCTCGAGGGTCTCCAGGAGCTTCATGCCGATGCCCCGCCGCAGGTAGTCGGGGGAGACATAGACCGCTTCAATGAAGCCGTGCTCACGGTCCAGCTGGCCGAAGCCGATGACCTTGCCGCCGTACTCGGCAACGATCAGTTCATGCCGCTCCATGGTGTGCGCATAGTATTCAGGCGTTATCGAGCCGGACCAGTGATGGATCTCGAGCGGTGTATAGTAGGGCCGCGACACTTCCTGTATGGCCCGGAAGCGAATGAGCCAGATCGCCTCTTTATCCGCATCACGCGCCCTCCGGATGCTCACCGAGTTGCTTTCGATCAAGACGGGCATGAACGCCCCCTTTTGCTGGGCTGCCGGGAAGCATGTCGAGAGATCGGGTGCGCCGGTCAGTAGAGCGGTTGGTTTATCCTCTGGCCCCGGCAGTCGAAGGTTACATCGGCAATGCCGAGCTTTTTGAAAAACGAGGTCTGTCCGGCGATTTCGATCAGCTCCCACTCGTCCTCGCCGCAGAGAAAATCGTGGAGTATCTTCACCGACGGCATCCGGCAGTCGTCCACCCCTACAATGCCGCCGACCCTGAGGCGGCGTTCGGTATAGTGCCAGTCCAGGCAGGGAAAGGGGAATCGGTGGGCGCCGTCGATAAAGACGAGGTCCAGGACCTCGGGAATGAGCCTGCTCTGGACCAGAGCGCTGTCCGAGCTCTCGTGGATGAAGGTGACCGTTCCCGTGATGCGTTGCCGGGCGAGGTAGGCGCGGACGCGCGCGGTGTGCTCATGCTGCGGCGTGATGCAGACGTGGTGCGTGCCGGACAGGGCGAAGATGATGGTGGTCTGTCCCGCTCCGGTCTCGAGCGTGCTCATACCGGGAGCGAGGCAACGGTAGAGAAACCGCAGCGCCGCCTCGGAAACAGCCCAGTTGGCAGGCGTACCGTCGGGCAGGTGGTGAAAATCGGGGTTGTCGGCGATAAGCCGGTCGAGCAGGTGGACCATAGCTGTCGTGCCGTTACCTTGCACAGGGCAGTGTATAGAGGGTTAGCGAGGGAGACGGAACAGGCTCAGACATGCATGAAAGCTTGTACCACAATTATATCACGATTCGGGAGAGGAGAGTCGCTGCTGCAGCGTGGTCTCCTTTTCAAAGCGCAGGGAATGGAGTATGATTCTTATAGAATCTCCCGCAGACACGGAGGCTTTTATGGCGAACAGGCACAGGGCGGCCGTGGTCGGCCTCCTCCCCTCTCTTACTCTTCTAGCCGCGCTCGCCGTCGCTGCTGCAGACGGTCCGGGCGATCAGGCTGCGGACCGGAAGAAGTACCCGGAGAGGAGCATCGTGATCGTCCCCCCGGGGGCGGTGATCGACAGCGACTACTTCGCCTCCGGCCGGACGGTCCGGATCTCGGGCACCGTCAACGGAGATGTGTATGCCGCGGCCGGCGAGGTCATGGTCGACGGCACGGTAAACGGCGACCTGCTCGCCGCGGGCGGCACGGTTACGGTTGCGGGAAAGGTGGCGCAGGATATACGGGTAGCCGGAGGGCGTGTTACGGTTAGCGGCGCCGTCGGCAAGGATGCGACGGTCGCCGGCGGTGATATAACGCTCGGCAGGAGCGGCTCAATAAAGGAGAGCCTCGCCGCAGCAGGCGGAACGATCAGCGTGGCGGGTCCGGTCGGCAGGGATGTGCGTATCATGGGGGGGACCTTCTCTCTCTCGGACAGAGTAGGAGGCGATCTTACGGCTGCGGCGCGGCGGATCGTCCTCGCTCCGGGTGCCGAGGTCGCCGGAGCTTTTACCTACCGGAGTCCCGGAAGGGCGTATATCGACGAGCAGGCGAAGATCGCCGGACCGGTGACCTATATCCCGCTGGAGCGGATATTCCCCTCCTGGCACGAGGTCGCCGGCTTCGTGAGCGGACTCTTTCTCTTTTTCAAGATCGTCAGTTATATATCGTCGTTCATCATAGGACTGCTGCTGCTCTTCCTCTTCCCGGGATTCACCCGGTCCGCCGTGGAGACGCTCAAGGACAATCCATGGGGCGCCCTCGGCGTCGGGTTCGCGCTCTTCGTCGTGAATCCGCTCCTCATCGTTCTCCTGTTCATTTCGGTCATCGGCGTGCCGCTCGCCTTCGTCCTCCTTGCCCTCTACCTGGTGAGCATGTATGTGGCGCGGCTGTTCGTTATTTTGTGGGCGGGAAGGGCGATCATGCAGAGAGGGGGAAAGGAACGGCACGCCGTGTGGTCGCTCGTCCTCGGCATGCTCGTTTATATCGTCCTCTCTCTTACTCCCGTTCTTGGCGGTTTCGTCGCACTTTTTACCACGCTCTTCGGGCTGGGAGCAGCGGGGGTGACGATCGGGAATCTCTACCGGCGCAGCGGGAGCAGCGGCGAGCACGCGGCCTGAAAGCATCCTGCCGTTATGTCCGTATCCGCGCCCCGGCCGGCACAAAGGCCGAGACGAGCGTTATGTCCAGGGTGATCAGGATCTCCTTGCCGAGGAGCAGCGAGCCGGCCTCCTTTGCTTCGAAGGCGATACCGTAGTCCTCGCGGTTTATGGCGGTGGTCGCCGAAAGCCCCATGCTGAGCCGTTCCTCACCGGGATAGTCCCAATCCCTCTCTGCCACGGGACCGGAATACTCCGCATCGAGCATCTCCTCGCAGGTGGTACCGTGCAGCGTGAGCTCACCGAATATCCTTACGCGGCTGCCCCCCAGCGGCTCGATGGAGCTGCTCCTGAAGGATATCTCGGGGAAGTGCTCTGCATCGAGAAAGTGTGCGCCCTTGAGCTGGGTATTCCAGACCGCGTCATCTGCCGCTGCACTGGCGGCATCAATGACCGCGGCTACGGACGAGCGCGTGATGTCGTCGGGATCGAGAAGGGCCGTTCCGCTGATACGGGTGAACTTTCCGCGCAGCCGCCTGAAGAGGAGACGCACCTCGAAGGTTGCAACAGAGCGGTCGGTGTCGATAATCCATTTATCCATAGAATGCTCCCTCTGCGAAACAGGATGCCCTTGAACGCATGGTACGAGCGGACGGGGGTAAGGGGGTATGCGGGGTCTTACTTAAATTGTACCCGCTTCATCAGGAGAGTCAACTGCGGAAAAAATTCAACTTTTTCATCGATGCACCGATAACGTAAGTGGTGCGAGTGTGTCGCACGCTACGCTGCCGAAGGATCGGCAGGACGAGAACAAGGAGGAAGCTATGGCATGTAAGACGTGTGGAACCAAGAAGGCGGCGAAGAAGCCCGCAACGAAGAGGGTTGCGAAGAAGGCTACGGCGAAGAAAGCGGCAAAGAAGCCTGCTGCGAAGAAACCGGCAGCCAAGAAAGCGGCAGCGAAGAAGAAGGCGGCCAAAAAGCCGGCTGCCAAGAAAGCCGCAGCAAAGAAGAGCGCGCCTAAAAAGAAGTAGGCCGGTTTCGGGCCGGGACTTGTCCCCTTCAGCCCTCTTCCTCCGCACCAGGCGGAGAGCAGATAGTTGAAGGGGGCATTTTCTTTTCAGAGGGCGCGCGACCGAAAAACGACCGCCGGCCTATGCCATCAGGATGTCCTTAGCCTCTGTCTCGCGCTCATCGAAGAGCGGAAACCACTCCCCCTTCTTGGTCTGGATGAAGACCGCCTGTTTGTCGCATTTCGTGCACTTCCTGATCTCGGCGGCATGAATGCCGAGGTCCATGACTTCAGAGGTGATGCCGTGGTGAGAGACGGGCTCGAAGTGGTGCTCATGCTTCATCGTGGTATCCTCCTTCTGCGGTAGCGTACCGTAATCCGGGTCGTTTTGTACAGAGCATTCTCCCTGACGGATGCGGCTAAAAGCAGTCTCTCAAGCGTGATGCCAGCTCCTCCGGCGGGGTGATGACCAGCTCTGAATGGAGGAGCTTCTGCAGGAAATAGTCGTCATTGCGGTAATTGGGGTAGAGGTTCTGCCGGTTGACGATCTTGAAGACGCAGAAGACCTTCGCCTTGTCCTTCAGAAAGGGGTTGCAGACGCTCGTATTCCCGAGCAGCGGGTCCTTGCGCACCTCGACCAGGTGCTGCTCCTCGGCGAAATCCTTGAAGGGAATATGGATGGCAAAGGACGACGAGCTGCTCTCGAAGGTAATGGAGCCCATGGGGTCCCCCTTTCATGAAATGGTCCGGATTTCTGCCGGCCGGTGCAGCGATGGGTTGCTTTCCCTTCTATAGTTTACCGCATAATGAGGCGATGATCACCAGCTCTCCTTGACAGGGGGAGAGGAGCGTTCCTATGCTTTAGGTAAAAGAGTGCGGAGATACCTTATGGCTCACCATGACGACGGCGCGGCGGCTTCCTTCTGGAGCCCCTTTCGCATAACGATATTCCGGGCATTCTGGATCGCCAATCTCGTCTCGAGCATCGGGACCTGGATGCACGAGATCGGCGCGGCCTGGCTGATGACCTCGCTGACGCGGTCGCCCGTGCTCATCGCGCTCGTCGAGACGGCGATCAGCCTGCCGATCTTTCTCCTCGCCCTCCCTGCCGGGGCTCTGGCCGATATCCTCGACCGCCGCCGCATGCTCCTTTTCACCATGGGATGGCTCTTCGCCGTTGCGGCGACGCTGGGTATGCTCGCCCTCATGGGACTCATCGCTCCCTGGATACTGATCGGGCTCACCTTTGCCCTCGGCCTCGGCGCTGCCCTGAACGCGCCGGTATGGCATGCGGTCATTCCCGAGATGGTCCCCCGCGCTGATCTCCACGCGGCCGTCACCCTGAACAGCGCGGGATTCAACTTCGCCCGGACCATCGGCCCTGCCCTCGGCGGTCTCGTCGTCGCTTCAGCCGGGCCCTGGGCCGCCTTTCTGCTGAACGCGGTCTCCTATCTCGTCGTGATCGTCGTCCTCTACCGCTGGAAACGTCCTCCCCGTGAGAACATCATGCCCGCGGAGCGGATCACCGGCGCCGTGCGGGTCGGGCTCCGCTACGTACGCCACGCGCCCGCACTCCACGCGGTATTGATCCGCGTAGGGGCCTTCATGCTCTTCGCCAGCGCGTTCTGGGGGCTCCTGCCGCTCTTCATAAGGTTCGAGCTCCGGAGCGACCCCCGCGGCTACGGGATACTGGTCGGCCTCTTCGGGGCAGGGGCCGTGTCGGGCGCGCTCTTCCTCGCCAGGGCACGAAGACGCGTTTCGTCGAATATGCTCGTATCGGCGGCCTCGCTGCTCTTCGGCGGCATGCTCCTTATACTCGGGATTACCCGGAACCT
Source organism: Nitrospirota bacterium (assembly GCA_040752355.1). Taxonomy (NCBI): domain Bacteria; kingdom Pseudomonadati; phylum Nitrospirota; species Nitrospirota bacterium. The sequence continues at coordinate 36,591 of JBFMHE010000013.1, forward strand.
GGTGAGCGCGGGCGCGGCGATGCTCATAGGGGGAGCGGCATGGCTCACGCTGCTCTCTACGTTGAATGCGAGCGCCCAGGTGGTGGTGCCGTCATGGGTGAGGGGAAGGGCGATCGCCTTCTATCTCTTCGCCTTTTTCGGCAGCATGGCCGCAGGGGCCTCTCTCTGGGGTGTCGTGGCGTCGAGGATCGGCGTTTCGCATTCATTCCTCCTCGCTGCCGCCGGGCTGTTCCTGAGCGCCGCCGCGACCCACCGTTTCCGTGTGGTCGAAGGCGGCGAGGCGAGCCTCGAGCCGTCGCTCCACTGGCCCGCCCCGAGAATCGTCGGCCCCTACGACCCTGACGAGGAGCCGGTGCTGGTGACGGTCGAGTACCGCATCGACCCGGAACAGGCGCAGGCCTTTATCGCGGCAATGCACGAGCTGGGCCGCATCCGCAGGCGTGACGGCGCGGTCAACTGGGGGATATTCCGGGATACGACCGAACCGGGGCGTTATATCGAGGCCTTCGTGGCAGAGTCCTGGACAGAGCACCTCCGCCATCATGAGCGCGTCACTATTGCCGATAAGGCGATCGAGGACAGGGTGGAGTCCTTCCATCGCGGCCCGACGCCTCCTCGGGTGTCGCATTATATCTACGCGAGCAACGTTGAGGGGGAGGATACGGTGGGCAGGATAACCGAACCACCGCAGGGCTTGCGTTAGCCCTGTGGTGCCCTGATCCTCTTGCAGGTGATACAATAGGGTAGAATGATGAGAACATTCGGGATAAGCTCTTGCGTTCCCTGGAGCATCCGCGGTGCGGGAGCGCTCATGAACCCGATCGGCCCTGGTACCGCGGCAACGGGATATGGATAAGAAGCAGCTGTACGAGCTGGTCTTCGATGCGCTGCCCATCGGCTTTTCGAGAGTGGACAGGGAGGGCGTCATCGTCGAGTTCAACCGCGCGGCGGAAAGGATCACCGGCTATACGAGGGCGGAGGCCATCGGCAGTTCCCATCTCGAGCTCCTCCACGGCACCTCCGACCGGTCGGCCTGTCCTTTTCTGAAGTGCACGTTCGAACGGCACGAACAGATCCTCGCAGCGGAAGTCGCGATCAGGAGGAAGAGCGGTGAAGCGATCACGCTCTCGATCACTGCAGCCCCGCTCTTCGATGAAGAGGGAGAGCTGACCGGCGGCGTGGAGCTCTTCAGGGATATAACGGAGATCAAGCGGCTCGAGCGCGAGAGGAAGAATATCCTCTCCATGTTCGCCCACGACATGAAGAACCCGGTTGTCACTGCCGGAGGGTTCGTACAGCGGCTGCTCTCCGGCAAGGCGGGCCCCACCACCGATTCGCAGCAGAGCTGCCTGAGGTCGGTCATGGAGGAGCTGAACAAGCTCGAGTGGCTGATCACCGACTTTCTCGAATTCTCGCGCTTCGAAGCCATGGAGTGCAGGCCCCTTGCAGAGCCGTTCCCCGTAAAGGCGGCGCTCCTCAAATACATCGATGCAGCGAGGACAAAGGCGGACGAGAAGGGGGTCGCTCTGGTCTTCGAGTGCGAGCCGGAAGCCGATCTTGTGCTCGGTGCGGATGCCCGGCTCCTGGGAAGGGTGATCGGCAACCTTCTCGATAACGCCATCCGCTACACCAACCCCGGCGGAAGCGTCACGGTGCGCCTGGCGCGGCGCGAGACAGAGGTCCTCATTCAGGTCAGCGATACCGGCATCGGCATTGCAGAGGAACATCTTCCCTTCATCTTCGACGCCTTCTACCGGGTGAGCAGGGATGGAATGGGCTCAGGCCTCGGGCTGACGATAGCGAAGACCGTGGTGGAGGCGCACGGCGGAAAACTGTGGGCCGAGAGCGCCTACGGAAAAGGCAGCACCTTCAGCGTCACGCTGCCGATAAGGATAGCCAGTCCATGAGGGCCGCCTCAGTCATGCTACAGGTGCAAGTCCTCCCGTAAGTTTCCCGTCCAAGAAGACAGCATGTAAGTAGAGCTTTCCGGCAGTAGTTGTAGTCATTTTGTTAGGCGCTCTTAGAATCCCCCGGATGGCGTCCTTATGGGGCTGAAGGTCGATGTCCGTGGGGCCTCGCCAGGGAAATAAAGGAGCTTTGAAAGATCCGCAGGAATATATTCGATATGGTCAAGGTTTCTCCCGATCGCCTCTTTAAGGTACCGTTCCTCGTCCAATTGGAGAGAGAGTGAATAGAGAGCAGTCCTCCCTTTTCTCTCTCTCAGGAGAACCCTATCCTTTGTTGCCTGCTTGAGATAAGTGACAATAGAGCGTTCTGTAGATCCCTTTGAGGTTTTCTTGAGAACCCGCTGCATATGTTCGAGCACCTGGCTGTACGTTTTCGCTTTGTTCTCCGCCAGCACTTTGTACGCATCTCGCAGGTCCGGGTCGCGAACCTGCTCTTTCAAGAAATCCCTTCGCCTTATTGCCACAACGTACTCCATTACGGAGAGCTGAGAGAAAAACAGGGCCTCCCTTGAAAGATTGACGAAGGGGGTGAAGTTCCTCAAGGCCAGGGTCTGCTGCAGGGCGGCATGGAACCTCTCTAGGTTCACTTTGTTGCTGTAATACCGGCTCGGGTTGTAGATGTTGTACTTGTTAAGGCCGAGGTCTCGCAATAATGCGTGCTCGAGTATCCTGCAGAGCCGTTTGTTGCCGTTCCTGAAAGGATGTATGGCGTAGAGACCAGTTATAAAGAGATTGACTCCCGTGATAGTCGGGTTATGCTGCAGAAACTCGATGAGCCGTTTGAGCTCCGAGGGAATATCCTTAGAGGGGATCGGGCGATAATGATCACCGAACCTGCCGAGCCCGACAACCACCTCATCAGTGTCCCGAAACCTGCCTGCATTGTATTTGGAAAACCCGATAACATATCCATCAAAGCGGTCGAGTCCATCCGTGAGCCGATGGTGCAGGTCCTGTATGAGCTCGGGTGAAAGCCGATGTATCAGATGCGGGCGAGCAGAAGGGGGTATGAACTTTTCGCTATTGACGAACTGCAAGGTGTCGACAATATTTTCATACTCAAGCCTGCTGTAATCGTCTTTGGCGGTGACCCGATTGACTGCCCCCGATGTGTCCTGCCTGCGCGCGCCCCTCTCGCGATCGGCGAAGATGGTCCGTGCCTCGTTGATGCCGATGGTGTTCTGGCCCTCAAGTTTGGATATCGCCAGAGAGGCGAGCAATGCCGACTGTTTTGCAAGGAACGGTTTGACAGCAGGCTGCACGTCTGAATAGACAGCTATCTCTTCGTCGACGCGCTTGAATGTCTCATCATCGAAGGTGATACGCTCTCGCACGTACCCGAATCCCCTATCGGTGAGTATTTTGAGCTTTGCGAAAGAGACTTTTTCGACCTTTTGCCAATAGAACTGTTCCATGGCCATACTATAGCTGAAAAACTACTGAAAAGACAACTGAAGCTAGACTAATAAAACACATTGAAAGATACTTGAAATTAGGAAAAATCTGACGGGCTATAGCACATATTTATAAATAACAACAGAGGCAGCGGAATGGTACCATTTCACCGTGCAGACTCGTCCCGTCGGATGATCAAGCCTCTGAAACTGAAGTATAAACGGAGGAGTGCATCAATATCCCTGCTCCGGTCGCCGGGCATGCGCGCCATCAGTTCCGAGCAGTGCATGGTAACTTCACCCCCCAATGGGTAAAATTCACTCTGCATTATAAGAGGCGGAATGTATAATAGTCTGTAATCGTAAAAATGCCGGCCCTGCGCGGCATAGCGCATCGAGAGGATTGTTTTTGAATTATGAGCCGAATTATTGACCCGTCACTCTTGTCCGATAAGCTTTGTCTTGCAGTCTTTTTCAGCATCATCGTGTTCCTCAATGGATGTGCTGCAACAAAAAGTCTTTATGAGAAATATCAGCCCGGTACAGGGCATCGGGAAGAACGTATCGAACGAAATGACTTCTCGGTGAGAAAAGGAGATGATGTCATCGGCCGGCTGGCGTTCATCAGTCTTGAAAAAGGGGATACGCTGCCGGACGTTGCACGGCACTTCGGCCTTGGAATCGATGAAATCAGTGCGGCTAACCCGGGGATAGACAGGTGGGCGCCCGAGCCCGGAGAGCGTATCCTGCTGCCTCTGCGCTTTATCCTGCCGGACGCTCCCCGAAGAGGAATCGTGATCAACCTGGCAGCAATGAGGCTTTTTCATTTCAAAGAGGATGGCGAGTCACTGATGGTGTTTACCTATCCGGTCGGCATCGGTACCGAAGAGCGGCCCTCGCCCACGGGTCAAATGTATGTGGAACGCAAGGCAGCCCGGCCGACCTGGCATGTGCCTGCCTCCATTGCCGAGGATCATCGCAAGAAAGGAGATCCTCTCCCTCCCGCAGTGCTGCCGGGACCTCTGAATCCCCTCGGAGAATACGCGCTCTATCTGAGCAAGCCGACGTATCTGATCCATGGCACCAATAAACCGGCCAGCATCGGCCTCAGGGCAACCAACGGCTGCATACGGCTCTACCCGGAAGACATCGAAAGACTCTATGAGAACACCACCGTTAAAGCACCGGTATACATCGTTAACCAGCCCTATCTCCTGGGCCGGTTGAATGGGGTCGTCTACATGGAGGCTCATGCGCTCCCGGAAGACATGGACTCTGTTGAGTTCGACAAGGTCTATGCGAAATTGAGAAGCCTTGAAAAGGAATCGGGACGCACGCTCGACTGGAGCACAGTGAAAAGAGTAGCGGCCGAGGCCCGCGGCATTCCCGTCCCCCTCTTCGGGATCGGGCCGGGAGGCGGAAAAGAGATCGCGGAGCCCATAGAGCTCGATCACCCGGGCGAATTATACGGGAGGCCGGAAGTGCCGGAGCTGAAAGCGGATGCGTGGTCTGTTCTGGCTGCCGACATGCGCGACAAGACGGATGCGGTGAGGCTTGCCGCCATCATCAACCACCAGGGGCCGCCAATCCCGGCGAGGGTGGTATCGAAGGGCGCTCGCCACCGCGTTATCGCCGGCCCCTTCAACGACGTCAGAGATGCCAACGAGGCAATCAAGCGCTTGAAGGTCGATTTGGCAATAGACGGCACATTGATTGAGCCTGTCAAAGAAATCGTCGAGAGAAAGGAGGTGAAGAGACGATGAAGAAGAGTTTTTTGATGATCTCGCTGATGCTTGTTCTTGCTGTTCTTCTCGGGGCATGTGCAACAAAAGGCGACCTCGCGAAAGTTCAGTCGGACGAAATGATGACGCGTGCGAAGGCTGATCAGGCAGCGCAGGATGCGCAGGTTGCCAAGGCGGCGGCTGATGCGGCTACGCTAAGGGCGGAGGCTGCGGTAGCCCGCGCCGAAGATGCCCTGAAGAAGGCAGAGGAAAGAGAGAGGATAGCAGAGGAAAAGGCGAAGATGGCAGAAGAAAAGATACAGCTCGCAGACCAGAGGGCGCAGGCGGCTGACGACATGTTCCAGAGATCGATGAGGAAGTAAGCGATGGAAGGGAGGGGCTGCCAACGGCACCTCTCATGTCCGGGAAGGGGGGAGGCAGGGAGAGACCCTGCCTCCCCTGCTTCTGCCGTTCACGTCTTTCCCGATAATCAGCAAACCGTTATGAACGAACACGAAGGCGAGTATGAGTAAAAAGCCGAGCAGGAGAGGGGAGCATCGTTATCTTTTCCTCGCCTGCATCATGATACTGCCACTGCTCTTATGCGGATGCAGTCACCTTACTGAGGCTTCCAGGGCCGCGTCAGCCTTCAAAGAGGCGAACGACCTCTTCAGCCAGGGAAACTACCGGGCCGCTCTGACCAGATACGAACATATTATTGAACATTATCCCGCTGCGGGAGAGAGGGCTCTTTTCGAGATGGGCATTATTTACGCGTATCCCGGGAATGAGCGGAAAGATTATCAGAAATCCCTGGAATATTTTCAGAAAATCGTAAAGGAGCATCCGGAGAGCGGGTACAGGAAAGACAGTGAGATGATGCTCTTTCAAATCACTAATGTCACTCTCAAGGATAAGACGATTGCTGCGCAGCAAGCACAGATAGAGACTCTCCAGCAGGAGAGCAAGAGCAAGGGAAACGAGCTTATTGCCCTGCAAAAAAAGATCGAGGCGCTCGAACAGGAAGTTAAGAAGAAAGAGAGCGAGATCGTTGCCTTGCAAAGAGAGATTTTTGCTGTCCAGAAGGGACCGGCAGATAAGATCCTGATAGAGAAGAAGGCGCGGCGAATGACACTGTTCTCCAAAGATACGGTGCTCAAGACCTACAAAATAGCCCTGGGGGGAAACCCGGATGGTCCAAAAGAGAGACAAGGCGATAACAAGACCCCCGAGGGAACCTACACTATCGATTGGAGGAACAGGAACAGCGACTATCACCTGTCGCTCCATATTTCCTATCCGAACGAACAAGACAGAAAAAGGGCGAAAGAGCTCGGCGTCTCTCCGGGCGGAGATATCATGATCCACGGCATCAAGAACGGTCTGTCGTGGGTCGGTGGTCGCCACACGGAGATTGACTGGACAAAGGGCTGTATCGCCGTTACCGATGAGGAAATCGAGGAAATTGACAGGCTGGTGCCCAATGGTACGGTTGTCGAGATAATCCCATAGGAGTTTCATAAGGTGCCGTTCTGCCGATCAACCTCGCGTATCGGTCAATGTCTCTTCGATATAAAGTCCCGCCGGCAGTGATTCTCCGAAGATGCTCTTCTCATCCTCCCAGCCGAGGGGGACCGCTTCCCGTATCTGGCCGAGAGAGCGTTCGGCCCAGGGAAAGGCGGAGAGGCGCTCGATGACGCGCTCGCGGAGGGGTGCATCGATATCCCTGCTCCGGTCGCCGGTCATGCGCGCCATCTGGGTCAGGGCATACACGGCATCATGGGGCCGCGCCCACTCTTCTTTCAGTATGGCCTCTATCCACTGTTCCGCCGTCTCCCGCGGCACGACCCTCTCGACAGGGCCATGGAAGGGCACCCGGGCGCCGAGGCGGGAGAGTATCCAGAAGTAGTGCCCTGCTGCCCTGCCTTTCCACCGTTTGGAAGATCCGAGCAACTCATTCCCGAGCTCTGTCTTTATCCCGGGCGGGAGCCGTTCGAGGCTTGCTGCGAGCATCCACATCTCGGTGACGACCGCTTCGGGCTGCTTCGGCGCCCCCTGTCTTTTGCGGGAAGGGAGGAGCCAGGGAGCGATGCGCTTGAAGAGCACGTCCTGCTGCGCGTCGTTGAGCCCGCCTGCGCTCCGCCGCCACATGATCCACCACTCCGCAGCGCACTGCACGTCGTTGGGGAACTGGACGCCCTCGGAGATGAGCTTCCAGAGCTCTTCGATGCGCCAGTCGTCGAGCTCGTAGCCGAAGCCGGGCCGCAGGAGGAACCCCGAGAGGCTGAGCCACCGCGCCTCGTGACGGGGAGTCGTCCGCCGCCGCTCCCTGACGGCGATGAGGTGGTCCCACATCTTACGGATAGCGGCGAGGGGCCAGTCGTTCCGGTCGAGCTCGAGTAACGCCTCTATCTTCTTTACCACATTCCCGGGCGTCACGTCCGAGGGCTCGCGGGGAGAGCTCAGGAACGCCTGCTCTACGAGGTCGAGGGCGCTGTTCACCGCTGTATCGGTAAGCGTATGGGTCTCCGCCATCGTTTGCTGCGACGGGGCCTGGAGCGCATCCTCCATGCGGAGCTGGAAGGCGAGCTTCCAGCGGTGGGGCGTCTTCTTCGATTCGCACCAGAGGTCGAGAGTGCCGAACTCGTTGAGCCGGATTCCCAGTGAAACGGGTATTCTGACCCTGCCGGCGCTCTTGCCGAAGTGGAGCACGGTCCTGACCGGAGGGAGCTCGACGAACTCGTCTCTTTCAGCAGTGATCACCTGCCCGGGCTCATCGCCGACGCGGTAGCTCGAAGCATAGAGCGTGAAGCTCACCGGGCTGTTGGTCATGACCTGGAACTCCGGGCTGGAGAGATGCAGCTCCCCTCCTTCCTCGAACCCTCTCGGAAGAACGCAGACAGCCGTGACCGGGTTGACGAGCTGCGCATCCGCCCGTTCGCCGGCCCGCTCCACGCCGATGTAGTATGCCCGTGCTGTTCCCGCTGCGATCCGCCGGCCTCTGCCTTCGCGCACCGCGGCGTAATAAGCGGCGCCGATCGCGACCGCCTGGTCGAGGGTATCGTTTTCGAGTACCTGCACTCTCCACTCACCATCGGAGAACCAGTGGGTGATCACGTCGACCGCCTGCTCCCTGATCACCGGGGACTTGAAGACGCCTCCGTTGAAGAGGAGCATGTCGGGACGAACCACCGCCTCCCCGCTCCGGCTGTCGATTACCCGGGGCAGTTCCTTGCTCCCCGCATGCCGTTTCAGGAAGGACGAGAGGTGGCGCATGACAGCGGTATCAGAGACGAAGGGCAGGCCGAGCTCCTGCAGCCCCGTTGCCCTGCCCCGCTGCACCGGCTCGTCGAGTTCGACCTTTTTGAAGAAGCCTTCGATTATAGTATCTCTGACTTCCGCTGCGGTCAGCTCGGTCCTGAGCAGCTCTCCCACCACCCTGCGTCCTCTCCCGAGAATGGTGACCGGCACGCTCTCCCGCTGCCCCTGGCCGAGGAGCTCCTCTTTCGCCTCCCGGCACTGCTGGACAGCGGAGAGCCACTGCTGGTAATCGAACCGGCCCGAGCCGCCCGTGACCTTCTTCTCGATTCCGCGGGCGAGGGCGAGGTCCATATTGTCGCCGCCGAGGAGGAGGTGGTCGCCTACCGCAACGCGGCGGAAGACCGGCGCCCCTGCTTCCTCGTGTATGGTTATGAGCGTGAAGTCGGTCGTCCCGCCGCCCACGTCGAAGACGAGGATGAGCGCTCCGGGACGTACGGTATCGCGCCAGTCCTGTTCGTGCGCGGCGAGCCAGGAGTAGAAGGCTGCCTGGGGCTCTTCGAGCATGGTGAAGTGCCGCAGCCCCGCCATCTGCGCCGCCTCTGCCGTGAGCTCCCGGGCCGACTCGTCGAACGAGGCGGGAATGGTGACCACGAGCTGCTGCTCTTCGAGAGCGCGTCTTGCATCACCCTGCGCAACCGCGTAATTCCAGGCATCCTTCAGGTGCCTGAGATAGAGAGAGGACGCCTCGACCGGCGATACCCGCCGTGCCGCCGTCTCCCTGCCCCAGGGGAGGATCGGCCCCTTGCGGTCGACACGGCTGTGGCTGAGCCATGATTTGGCCGAGGCGACGAGATTGGCCGGGACGCGGGCGCCCTGAATACGGGCGAACATGCCTACGATACGGGTGCTCTCTTTTTCCCAGGGCAGGGCGATGCTCCCGGGGGGCAGCTCGTATTCACCGGGGAGATAAAGGAACGAGGGCAGCACCGGCAGCTCCTGAATGATCCCTTCACCGGCGAGCTGGGGGATGGAGAAGCGTTCGATGCCCTTATCGCCGCCCTGTTCCGCATCGATAAAGGAGAGCGCCGAGTTGGTGGTGCCGAGGTCGATGCCTATGCGATAACGCGCGTGGTGTCCTGAGTGCATCACACCGCGACTTCCTCCCGCACGGTGAACTCGAGCTTCCATCTGCCTCTCCGGCCGTTGTGCGCCTCGGTCGCTTCGCACCAGAGCTCGAGGCTGCCCGTCTCGGTGAGATAGCTATGGAGGCGCACCGGCGCCAGTGCGCCGGGCTCGACGCCCTCTGCGGGCAGCACGGTCTCGAGGGGCGCGAGCTCGACGATCTCGTCCCTGTCCCATTCTTCGATTACGGCGCCGGGAGGGTCCTCTTTTCTCGTCAGCGACGTGAGGAACCGGAAGACCGCGGGCTCTCCCACGATCAGGCCGAACTCCTGTCCAGGGATCTCGAAATCGGTCCCCTCTTCCATGCCGAAGGGGACGACGCAGATCGCCTTCAGGGGAGGAGGCATGCCCGGCACTGCAGGCATGGAGGTCTCGACGCCGATGTAGTAGGTCCGCGGAGCGCCGGCGCGTATCCTGACCCCTCTCCCCCGTTTTGCATAGCCGTAGTAGGCTGCGCCGAGGGCGACGGCGCGTTCGGGGTCTATGCCCGAGAGCACCGCCACCGGCCCGTCCTGCTCTGCCGCGAGCCACGCATCGAGCCTGCGGGTGATGCGGTCGCGCAGGACTGCCGCTTTGGTGACACCGCCGTTGAAGAGTACCTTCGTCGGATGGATGAAGCTCCTTCCGCCTGCGGCCTCACCCTCTCCCGTGCGCACGTTCTGGCGCAGGAATTTGGCGAGGTGGCGCGTCACCGCCGTATCCGCTGCATACTGCAGCCCCAGCTCTCTCAGCCCCGTCGCCCTCCGCTCCGAGGGCGCATCGGTGACGGATGCCTCGGGAAAGAAGCCTTCGAGAATGACCCGCTCCATCTCCTCGCGAAGGAGCTCGGTCGTGATCGTCCCGCCCACCACGCTCCGTCCCCTGCCGAGGACCGTGACCGGCCGGCTGGCAGAGGCCGGATCGTTCAGCATGATCTCCTTCGCCTCCCTGCACTGCTGCACGAGGCCCATGGTCTGCTTCGTATCGAGCGGGACGTTCCGTTCCGCCAGGCGGCTGCGCACCGAGAAGGCGAGGGCGAGGTCCATATTGTCGCCGCCGAGGAGGATATGCTCGCCCACCGCCACACGCCTGAGCGCGAGGGCTCCTTTCTCTTCGCTCACTTCGATGATGCTGAAGTCGGTGGTGCCTCCGCCGATATCGCAGACGAGCACCACATCGCCCACTGCGACCTGTTTTCTCCACGACTCCTCGCTTCCGCTGATCCAGGCATACAGCGCGGCCTGCGGCTCTTCGAGGAGCGTGACCTGCTGCAGTCCCGCCCGTTCAGCGGCCCTTACGGTCAGGTCGCGGGCAACGGCATCGAACGAGGCGGGCACGGTGATGAGCACGGCCTGGTTTTCGAGGAGGTAATCGGGATTTCCGCCGGCGATGGTGTGGTTCCAGACATTGCGGATATGATCGATGTAGCGGGCCGAGACCTCGAGCGGCGAGAGCTTCGGCACCTCTTCGGGCGCATGCCACGGCAGCAGGGGGGCGGTCCTGTCCACGGCAGGATAGCTGAGCCACGATTTTGCCGAAGAGACCATGCGGAGCGGGACCTCGGCTCCGCGCTTACGGGCGAATTCGCCGACGACGAGGTGCGGCTCCTCTTCCCAGGGGAGGGAGAGACTCTTCTCCGGCAGCTCCGCACCTGCAGGGAGATAGAGAAAGGAGGAGAGCATATCGCGCGCCTCGACCACGCCCGCCTCGACCACCTGGGGAATGGCGAGCAGGCGTATCTCGGGAGCGTCGTCCCTGATCTCTTCCGTATCGATATACCCGGCCACGCAATTCGTGGTGCCGAGGTCAATGCCGACAATGTAGCGGGGGGTATCCATCACCTTATCTCGACCTCTGCAGGCTCGACGATGTGCGGGGCCTGGCTCTTCGGTATAGGCGGCATGCGCATTGCCGAGATCTTCCAGCCGCTGTGGCGCACCGTTCCCTTGAAGGGAGGCGGTCCGACGACAGTGCCGGTGAGGCGCAGGGCTGATGGATCGAACCCCTCCCTGACGACCACCTCGTCGCCTTCGCGCTCCGGCAGTACCGGCTCGATATCCATGTGCTCCGCTATCGCCTTCCGGCACTCCTTGTGAATATTCCTGACCGCGGCGCCTACCTGCCGGTCATCGAACCCGCTTATGTCCTCCATGAGAAAGTCGATGAGGCGGCCCTCCTTCTGCAGGAGCGAGAGCGCCTGGACGGCTCCGGGCTCGAAGGAGACCTGTTCGGCAGGAGGAGCCTTCACGGGCTCCAGCGCCGCCGTCGCAGGAGGCGCTTCCGGCGGCCTCGCAGGGGCGCTCTTCAAAGCCTTCGAGACGATCACGGCGAATATCGCCGAGAGGACCACCCCGGCGATGAGCAGCAGCACCACGCGCTGCGCAGGCGGCTGCTCCGAGAGGGCGGGGACCGCAAAGGCGACGGCAAGCATGGCGACAAGCGTAACGGCCACCAGGGAAGCTAGTGCTGTTCCTCGTGAAAGCATGGTTATTCTCCCTGCCGTACAAGGCACGTCTGTACGCCGCAGCCTGTACGCCGCAGAAGGTAGCGATTGGTACGATGCCTCTTCTCGAACCAGATAGAAGGAAAGCCCCTTTTGCTCTGAACTCTAAGAGCTTCTAACAGAATGAAAGAGCATGGAGTCGGGCGAGGCATAGTATGTGGAGCGGTATCAGCAGCCCGAGCGGAATCATGGATGATGGAGCGGGCTGGTGCCTCGGAGGCAAACAGGATGTTTGCCGAGAATGAGCGAACAGACTGTGCCTTGTCTGACTCCCTCCGCTCATTCCGTTAGACGCTCTAGAAATTGTATCCCAAAAAAGGTGCGTTGACAACTCAATAATGGACGCCTTGACGGCGCGATTGCCGGTATAATGGAGATATGGACTTTTGCGATCTCGATTGCAGATACGCTGCATTCCCGAAGTCGGATGCGGTGGACGGCTCCCGCAGCTGCAGGACCTTCATCGCCCTTGAGTGCACGCTGAAGAAGAAGCTCGTCCACAAGAACCTGCCCTGTGCGGACAAGGAGGCGCGGTGGGAGAAAGGGAAGAGCGGGAGCGCACGCAAGCGGAAGACAAAAAGAGCGTGACCGGCCTCTCGCGAGGGAGCTACTCTTCTTTGCCGCCGTGTTTCTTGTGGGTCAGATAGATGGAGAGGGCGACGAGGAAGATGCCTGCGCTGAGGGCGAGGATGCTCATGATGTCCCCGTAGCTGAAGTTCACCGCGTGTTTGAAGAAGGTGACGATCAGGACCATGATGATGACCTTCGCGAGCTTCTCCTTGAGCTGGTCGAGCGAGTGGATGACGAGGATCTTCGACGACCTGGTATCGTTCTCGATATGCTCGATCTTGCTGATGAAGAGCTCGTACAGCCCGATGCCGAAGATGATCAGCACCGTGGCGATCAGGTATGCGTCGAGGGCCCCGATAATGTGGGTGATGGCTGTCTTGTGAAACGCAGCGTAGACCGATGCGTCGCCGAAGGCGTACGCGGCATCGGCGAGCACATGGAGGATGTCATAACTCCCGATGACGACGAGCAGCAGTGCGGCGAGTATGCTCGCGACCACGGCGAGCAGGATGACGAGCCTGCTCTCCCAGAGTATTCTCTCGATAATCCGTTCAAAGCGCCGGAACATGGCTCCTCCATTATACCAGAGTTGAGGCGGCGTGATCGAAGGGAATGGACCCGTCAGCTATAACGGAATCGCGGGTGAAGGCAGGGGGCGTGAGCTTTTTCATGCGGAGCGCCGGGTCCGGCGCACCCGGCCGGCCGGTGGTCGTCATGGTGCACGGGATGATCGTATCGAGCTGGTACTGGGCCCCTGCGCTCAGGGAGCTCGCTCCCCTCTGTACTGCCTGCGCCCCCGATCTGCCGGGGTACGGAAGGAGCCAGAAGCTCGCCCACGCCCTGCCGGTGCCGGACCTGGCGGATGCGCTCGGGGCGTGGATGGACGCCGCCGGTATCGCTTCGGCAAGTATGATCGGCAACTCGTACGGATGCGCGGTGGTCACCGAGTTCGCGGTGCGGTACCCTTCGAGGATCCGGCGCGCCGTGCTCCAGGGCCCCACCACGGACGAGGAGGCCCGCCGTTTCCTCATCCAGCTCCTTCGCTTCATACGTACCGCTCCGTATGAGTCGCCCTCCCTTCCCCTCGGGATGGTGCGGGACTACCGGGCCGCGGGCTGGCCGGTGGTCGTCGAGACGATCCGCCAGGCCCTCCGCGATCCGATCGAGAAGCGGCTTCCCCTCGTGAGAATTCCCGCCCTGGTAGTGCGCGGCACGAGGGACTATGTATCGCCCCAGCGCTGGGCGGAACGGGTGACCTCGCTGCTGCCGGACGGGCGGCTGGCGGTCATTCCGGGAGGCGGGCACGGTGTCAACTATTCGAGGGCGAGGGAGTTTGTCGGAGTGATACGGCCTTTCCTGGAACTGTAGCAAAGGCAGCTCACCATCGTCCTCAATAGCTCAGGTTTACATCGATAAGGCGGGTGCTGTCATTACCTCTGCGCAGAGCTCAACGAACAGCATTTGAACATTGTCGGCGTGCGCCACTCCGTCTCTGCCTGGACCTGATGTCTTTGCGGCATAAACTAGGGTATAATCAAAGCGAAGGTCCACTGCAGGGAGGGTCGCAATCATGGATGAGACGTACACGTTCGTGGCAAAGGATGGCAGGGAGGTCACCCTCAGGCCGGCGGTTCCCGCCGATGCCGCCGAGATCATCAACACCGTCAGGTCCACGTCCCTCGAACGGAGCTATGTGCTGATGGAGGAGTACGGCAGAAACGCGGCATCCGAAGAGGCGTACATCAGGGACATGGACCGGCAGCACAACCTGCTCCTCGTGGCGGTTGCCGACGGCGCGGTCATCGGGAGTCTCGCCGCGCTCCAGGCCGACGGCGGTGGCCGGCCGCAGACCGCCCATGTCCTCAATATCGGACTGCATATAGCGAAGGAGTATCGCGGTCACGGCATCGGTACGGAGATGCTGAAGTATACCGCGGCATGGGCCAGGGAGCGGGGTTTCACAAAGCTCGAGGCTGCCATCTTTACGACCAACAAGCGTTCCCTCAATCTCTTCCGCAAGGCCGGGTTTGTCGAGGACGGCACCCGGCAGAAGCAGATCCGCGTCGGGAAGAACTACATCGACGAGGTCTACATGGGGATGTTCCTGGAGTAGCGGGAGATTGTCATCAGAACCTATATTCTCAAGAGAATGGCGCTGCTCATCCCCCTTCTGCTCGGGGTGACTCTCTTTGCCTTCTTCCTCCTCAAATCGCTTCCCGGAGATATCGTGACGAGTCTCGTCGGGGAGCGGGCGAGCCCGGAGAGCATCGAGCGCATCAGGAAGGAGCTCGGCGCGGACCGGGGATTCTTTGCCCAGTATACGGGGTACCTGAAGCTGCTCGCGACCGGGGATTTCGGCAGATCCTACTATACCAGCAGGGAAGTGCTGCCCGACATCGCGGCGAAGTTCCCCAATACGCTGAAGCTCGCCTTTGCCGCGATGCTCGTGACCGTGCCCTCCGGCATCCTCCTCGGCGTCGCCGCCGCCTATAGGCGAGGCGGCCTTCTCGAAAAGGGCATCGACGCCTTCTCTCTCGCCGGTGTGAGTGTTCCCGTGTTCTGGAGCGCGCTCATGGTGATGATCGTCTTCAGCCTGAAGCTGAAGCTCCTGCCTCCCTCGGGCACCGGCGACCTCCGGTTCCTCGTGCTTCCCGCGACGGTCCTGGCGATCCCCGCAACCGCGACCCTGGTGCGGGTGACCAAAGCCACCGTCGCCGACATCATGACGATGCCCTTCGTGAATACGGCCAGGGCCAAGGGCATTCCGGCGAAGAGGATAGGGGCGGTCCATGTGCTCAAGAATGCGCTGATCCCCATCGTCACGATCATAGGCCTCGACTTCGGCAGCTACCTGAACGGCGCGGTGGTGACCGAGACGATCTTCGGATGGGACGGCATAGGGCGCTTTACGATGGAAGGCATACTGAAGCGGGATTATCCGGTCATCATGGGCTGCATCATTGCCGGTACGGTCATCTTCGTCATGATCAACCTCGTGACCGACATCCTGTACCACTATCTCGACCCGAGGGTCCGTCTCGATGCGAGGGAAAGGTAGTCTCCTTATGAGGAGGATCCGGCGCGTGCCGCTGTCGCTCCTGGTGGTCCTCGCTCTCCTCGCTGCCTCGCTCTGCGCCCCCCTGCTCCCGCTCGACGACCCGAACGGCATCGACCTCGATGCATTGAAGCAGGCGCCGAGCCTTTCCCATCCTTTCGGGACGGATACGAAGGGCAGGGATGTGCTCTCGCGGGTGATCCACGGAGCGAAGATATCGATCGGCGTGGCGGCGCTCGCCGCCTTTATCGCTGCGGCCATCGGGTTCGTGGTCGGCCTGACCGCAGGCTATTTCGGCGGCAGGTTCGATACGGCGGTGACGGCGGTCGTCGACTTCGTGCTCTCCTTTCCCTCCCTGCTCCTCGCCATCGCCATCTCGGTCATCCTTCCTCCGGGCATCACGACGGTCATGATCGCGCTGGCGGCAGTCGGATGGACTTCCTTTGCGCGGCTCGTGCGGGGCCATGTGCTGACGATCAGGGATGCGGCCTTCGTCGATGCTGCGCGGGCGGCGGGGTGCAGCACGATGCGTATCCTCTTCGTGCATATCGCGCCGCTCTGTATTCCCTTGAGTCTCGTCCTGATGGGGATTAAACTGGGGGGCTTTATGCTCACCGAAGCGACCCTCAGCTTCCTCGGGCTCGGCGCGCAGCCGCCGACGCCGACCTGGGGCTCGATGATCAGCGCCAACCGCACGTATATCCTGACAGCACCGTGGATGGTCTTCTATCCCGGACTGGTGCTGTCGATAACGGCCTTCTGTTTCAATCGGATGGGGGAGGTGCTGAAAAGGAGATTCGAGGTGCGGGACGCCGAAGCGTGACTACCGCTCGCGCAGTTTCTCTTCCTCTTCCTGCTCGGTCTTGCACTCGATGCACATGGTGGTTACCGGCCGTGCTTCGAGCCGCTTGATATTGATCTCTTCGCCGCAGGTATCGCAGATACCGTAGACGCCGGAGTCGATCTTCTCAATCGCTTCTTCTATCTTCTTGAGGAGCTTTCTCTCTCTTCCCCTCAGCTTGAGCATGAAATTCCTGTCTATTTCAGCAGACGCCTGGTCGCCCAGTTCGGGGAAGATGCTCTCGTCGGGGAGCTCGTTGAGCGCCATGCCCGCTTCGTTGAGCAGCGCCTCGCGCTGCTCGGCGAGCTTCTTCTTTATATCCTGGATCTTCTTCTCCCGTGACGAGCTGCTTTCCGCCGGTTTTGCCTTGTCCTTGCCTTTCATCTCCATGCCTCTTCATCGTGAAATAAAATATATTTAAAAAGCATACCAGAAAGAGCGAGGGGTCGTCAAACAACGAATCCCCTCTCGGCCGATCCTTCGCAGAGAGGAGCTTGACATCGGGTAAAAACTGTATGAATCTTTAGTAGGGACCGGGGCCCTTGCCGGGCGCTGTCTTCGAGCGCATGCAGTAATCTCTTGAAATGCTTGACAATTAGGGAAGGCGGTAATATAAAATTATAGACTGATGATGGTTATGCAGACGGTGTGTAATAACCGGTACGAGTAAAGAATGCGAGGGAACCGATGACCAAGGCAGATATCGTCAACTACGTTTTTGAAAAGGTGGGACTTCCGAGAAACGAGGCACAGGATATAGTAGAAACGGTCTTTGACTCCATCAAACAGACCCTTATCGCCGGTGAATCGATAAAGGTTTCGGGGTTCGGCACGTTCAACGTACGGAAGAAGAACTCGCGGATCGGAAGGAATCCCAAGACCAAGGAGGAGGTCGAGATCACGCCGCGGCGGGTCGTCACCTTCAAGGCGAGCGACCAGCTCAAGGAAGCGGTGGAGAAGGTGTGACGCGTTCCTCCGGGGAGGCGGGAAAAAATTTTGGGATTGACGTATAATTACTAGCAATGCACGATGCGTACGAGTCGCCGCAGACCCTGAGGCTTTTCCCGGAGAAGCTCTTTTACAAGATCGGGGAAGTCAGCAGGCTGGTCGGCGTTGAATCCTACGTCTTGAGATACTGGGAGACGGAGTTCTCCTTTCTCAAGCCGCGGAAGAGCAAATCCGGACAGCGTGTCTATACGCGAGCGGATATCGATCTGGTCCTCCAGATCAAGAAGCTCCTCTATGAGGAGAAGTACACCATCGACGGGGTGCGGCGCAAGTTCGGCGCAGCCGCAGAGCCCCCGCACACGACACTCTCCCTCGTGGCCGATGCGGCCGCAGAGACTGTCGAGAGTCCCGCAGAACAAGACGCAGGGCGGCGGAAAGAGGGCAGCGCTCGCAGCGCTGATACTGAAGAGGTCCTCACCCTGGTCAAGTCGAGACTCAAGGAAATTCTCCAGCACCATTTCGGGGCGTAGCGCAGCCTGGATAGCGCACTCGCTTGGGGTGCGAGAGGTCGTCCGTTCGAATCGGATCGCCCCGACCAATTCCGGCAAGGGGATAGAGGAGGCAGACTCTTCTATCCCCTTGTTGCATTTCATTATAACGAACGCTCTTCCGGGGATCGGAGGCAGGCGCATCTCGGCATTCTCTAAAGGCGGGGAGCTCGCTGCTGCGGTCAGTTGCTGTGCGTCATATACGTGATATACTCCTCCCGCTCGTCCATGACCTCCTTGAGCAGGTGTTCAGCGTAGCGCTCGTAAATAGTCCCCCGCATGCATTCGAGATGCTCCTCGGCGAGGGCGATAAGCTGGTCGAAGCGTTCCAGTTTTTCTGTATCCATAACGTCTCCCTATCCTGCTGCATCTCCGTTCAGTCGGTCCGCTTGAACGGCGTACCCGGTCGCACCCCGTCTCGACTGCGCCTCTGCCTGCAGAGAGGGTGATTATCGGATGAGCGTGAAGGGAAGAGAAGGGCATACGTGGGGTACGGGGTTTTTACGGGACATCGGTTCGGGATCCGAGCCGTTGCAGCATCGTGGCTGTCCGGTATCTAATTAGATTCTAGCAGCCCTATCGGTGCTGTCAACGGTCGGGGTGAGCTGAATGCAGAGGGCGGCAGCAGCGCGGCGGCTGCCTGATCAGAACGGATCGGTCACGACCTCGGGATGCTCGATATCTCCCTCATAAACGGGGATGACGATCCAGCGTTGGTCGTCGGGGGAGAGGTCGAGGAAGAAGCGATTGATCAGCGCCATGGCGGTGAAGATCTCGTTCTCGTCCATGTTCTCGGGCGGGAGGTACTCGTCATGGGTGACGATCTGGTACCCGATGAGCTTCCGGCCGGGGTAGTCGTTTTCGGGGATGAGGGCTTCGGCCTCCTCCCTGCTGATGAGGTGGTAATCGGGCGGCTCCTGGTCTTCACCGGGGCGCCTGTCCTGGTAAACGGGAATGACGATCCACTGCCGTTCGTGCTCGTAGTACCTGAAGAAGCGGTTCAGGCTCTCCATATCGGTGAAGAGATGCGCTTCATCGAGGAGGTCGGGCACGAACCCCTCCTCCTCATCGATGATCTTGTAGCCGGCGAGCCTTCTCATCCCTGCACCCCGCTCATGCAGCGCCCTGCTGTGCGCGCTCTACCATGATCTTCGCTATCGCCCGCGCAAAGGCAGCGGGGTCCTTGGGCTTCGATCCCTCGAGCAGCGCCGCCTGGTCGTAAAGAAGCCCGATGTACTCTTTCAGGACGGGATCGCGGCCGTCCTTCTCGAACATGCGCTGCATCGTCTCGAGGAGGGGGTGTCCGGGATTGATCTCGAGGATGCGCTTATGGGCCGGTATCTCCTGGCCCATGGCTTTGAGCAGCTTCTCCGTATGGGGATCGAGGTCTCCCTCGTCGGCGACGAGGCAGCAGGGCGAGTCTTTCAGCCGCGACGAGAACCGCACATCCTTTACGTCATCCCTGAGCTGGTCTTTTATGAGCTCCACCAGCTGCTCGTACCGCTTCCGCGCCTCCTGCCGCTCCGTCTCCTCTTTCGCATCGAGCGTGATGTCGCCCCTGATCACCGACTTCAGGCGCTTGCCCTTGTACTCGAGCGGGCCCATAACGATGTCGTCGATGTCGTCGAGCATGATGAGCACCTCGTATCCTTTTTCCTTGAAGGCTTCGAGGTAGGGAGAGGCGAGCGCCTCGTCAAAGGAGGCGCCGGTAATATAGTAGATATCCTCCTGTCCCTCTTTCATGGCGCTCACGTACGCCTCGAGCGTGGTGAAGGAATCCCTCCCGGTCTTCGTCGAAGGGAAGAGCAGGAGGTCGGCGATCTGCTCGCGCCGGGCGAAGTCGAAGTGGACGCCCTCTTTCAGGACCCTGCCGAGCTCCTTGTAGAAGGAGAGATACTTATCGTATTCCTTGTCTTTCAGCTCTTTGAGCGCCTCGAGCACCTGGCGGGTGATATTCTTCTTGATGATCTCGACCTGCCGGTTCGACTGGAGGATCTCCCGCGAGACATTGAGCGGGAGGTCCGACGAATCGACGACACCCCTGACGAAGCGCAGGTAGGGCGGCAGGAGCTCCTCGCAGTGGTCCATGATCTGCACTCTCCTCACGTAGAGCGCCGGACCGATCTTGTAATCCTTGTAGAGGATGTTGAACGGCGCCCGCGAGGGGATGTAGAGGAGCAGGGTGAATTCGGAGGTGCCTTCCGCGCGATAATGGATCGTCTTCAGAGGGTCGGAAAAGTCGTGCGAGAGGTGGCGGTAGAATTCGGTGTACTCCTCCGCCGAGATCTCCGCCTTGCTCTTCAGCCAGAGGGCCTTCCGGGAGTTGAGGATCTCTTCCTTCTTTACGGTGATCTTCTTCCCCTTCTCGAGGGCCGACTCTTCCTCCCGCTCCACTTCCATGACAATGGGGTGCTCGATATAGTCGGAGTACTTCCTGACCGTATTCCGCAGCTCCCACTCGCTCAGGTATTTCTCCTCTCCCTCCTTGAGATGCAGGATGACCTCGGTGCCGGGCTTTTCGCGCTCGACATCCTCGATCGTGAAGGAGCCGTCGGCGGTGGATTCCCACTTTACTCCGGCGCTGCCTTTCTGTCCCGCCTTCTTCGAAAGCACCGTCACCTTGTCGGCTACCATGAAGGAGGAGTAGAAGCCGACGCCGAACTGGCCGATGAGCTCGGGATTGCTCGTGAGGTCCTTACGCTGCAGCGCGGCGAGGAACTCCTTGGTCCCTGAATGGGCGATCGTGCCGAGGGCTTGAGCAGCCTCGTCCCTGGTCATGCCGATCCCGTTGTCGCTCACGGAGAGCGTTCTTGCTCCGGTATCGGCGGCGATGCGGATCTTCCATTCGCCGGCGTCCTCGGCTACGGCGCTGCTGGTGAGCGATTCGTACCGCGCCTTGTCGATCGCATCGGAGGCGTTGGAGATGAGCTCCCTGAGAAATATCTCCTTGTGCGAATAGAGAGAGTGGATCATGAGGTCGAGGAGCTGCTTGACCTCGGTCTTGAACTCCATGGTCTGGGTAGTCATGTAAAAGCACCTCGCATATGCTGAGTTAGATATTTTTTATAGTATAGCCCGAAAGTGAATGTCAAGGAGATGCTGCCCGGGGAGTTTGCGGCAGCGGCTCAGGCGTGGTTTCGCAACGTGAGCTCCAGCGGATGGGGGTTGAGGTAGTGCTGCCGCATGAGATAGGGCTCATCGTATTTCCGCGCAAAGTGCTCCAGGAGCACGACAGGGACGATGAGAGGGATATCCCCTTTATGGTAGCTGTCGATTATCCCGAGGACCTCCTGCTTTTCGTCCGCCGAGAGCCGCTTCTTGAAGTAGCCGAGCATATGGTGGAGCACATTCGTATTCTTCCTGACCGTTGCGATGAGGCGGAGCCCCTCCATGAGCCCGGCGAGATACCCGGCATGGAGCTTTTCGGGGGGGAGCTTCTTCGCACCGGCAACGAGCGCGCCGAGGAGCCGGTAGTGCCGGGGGCTGTGGGCGAGCACCAGGAGCTTGTGCTCCGTGTGAAAGGCGACGAGGTCCCTGAGCGCTCTTCCCCGTCTCATGAGCTCCTGCCAGCGCTTGAAGACGAATATCCGCTCGATGAAGTTCTCCCGCAGCCCGGGGTCGTGGAGCCTTCCCTCATCCTCGACCGGGATGAGCGGGAAACGGCGCATGAAGGCTCCTGCAAAGAGGCCCGGGCCCCTGCGCGACGGCATCCCCGAGGCATTGTATATCGTGACTCCCTGCATCCCGGAGCTCGGCGACCTGCTTTTGAAGACGAAGCCGGAGAGATCCATCTGTTCGAGTGTCGTCAGCTTTTGTTCGGCCCACCGGAGCATCCGGCCGGTATGGTCGATGCCCGAGGTCCGGGTGACGAGGCGGGGGGCTTCGGGAGTTCCGACGAGGCGCATCGCTTCGCGCGGCACCGGCAGGCCGCTCTCCACTTCAGGGCATACCGATACCCACTCGACGTATCTGCCGAGGGTCTCGACGAGATAGGGGTCGTATTTGTGCCCCGCATCATAGCGCACTTTCTGCCCCAGGAGGCAGGCGCTGATGCCGAGCCTGATCGTCCCCCCGCCGGGGATGGTCCCTCTTCCGCTGCGGCTCGAACGGGTCTTCATATACTCACAGTATAGAGTATTCGGAGCGGTGATGAATAGGCGCGGGCGCTTGTTATATGCGCCGCCGATATGCGACTATAGAGGGACGGCGTTCTAAGGTATACTTTTAAAGGCGAGCATGCGTGCTATTTCTTTACAGTCGGGCAGCAACGGCAACTGCATCTATGTCGAGGCGGGGAGGGTGAAGCTGCTCTTCGACGCCGGCATCTGCGGCATCGAGGCGGCCCGCCGTCTCGCCGCGCAGGGGCGCGATATACGGGAGGTCGACGGGGTGATCATCTCCCACGACCACGCCGACCATGTCCGGTATGCGGGCGTGTACCAGCGCAAATACGGCCTGCCGCTCTACATTACCCCCCGGACGCTCGAACGGGCCGACGCCCGCCACCGGCTGGGGATACTGCGGAAGGTGAACTTCTTCTTTGCCGGAGGAACGCTCGACTTCGGGACCGTCTCGGTCAGGACCGTTCCCACGCCCCACGACGCCATCGACGGCGCCGTCTTCATAGTCGAGAGCGACGGGAAGCGCCTCGGGGTCATGACCGATCTCGGCCATCCCTTCGACGAGCTGCATGCCCTCCTGCCCACCCTCGACGGGGTCTTCATCGAGAGCAATTACGATCCCGAAATGCTGAAGCACGGCCCCTATCCCGCGGTGCTCAAGCGCCGCATCAAGGGAACCGCGGGGCATATTTCGAACGAGGAAGCGGCGGCGCTGCTCAAGGCGAGCCCCCGGCTGCGCTGGGCCTGCCTCGCCCATCTCTCGGAGCAGAACAATACGCCCCGGCTCGCCCTCGAGACCCACCGTTCGGTCCTCGGCCCCGGCTTGAGTCTCCATGTAGCCGCCCGCTATCACGCGTCAGCGCCGCTATGCCTCTAGCGCGAAAGGAACTCTCCCCTGCCCTCTCCTGAAGGATATAGATACTCCCCTATTGATTCTGTTAGTATAAAAGATGTCCTGCCGCGTTCAACAATCGGGAGCATGCTCCTGGAGATAAGCAAGAAGCTCGTACCGCTGCTTACGGCACACGAGGGAAGTCCTTTTGCAGCCGGTCCCGCCCCTGCCGTGGCGCACTGCGGGCGCTTACTGCGCGGCGGTGTGTATGGAATCTCTCGAGAGGCATGCGCGCCGTATCACGAGCGGACCCGTCGTTTTCAGAAGCGGTTACGGAAGAGAGGGGGAAGGTAGGTATGGAGCTTCACTTTACGAGGACCAACGGCCCTATCGACGAGACGATCGATCGTCTGATGGAGCTCGTGGAAGGAGTTCACCATCCCGAGCTCGTGAGGGAGATGATCCTCGCGTCGCTGAAAGCGGGCCAGGAAGAAGATATCAAAGCAGACCTGAAGCTGATGAACACGACGCTCAAGGAGATGCGGTTCACCGCAAAGATTTTCGGTCCCTATCGCGATGCCCGGAAGGTTACGGTCTTCGGCTCGGCGCGGATCGCCCCTGACGAGCTGCTCTACCGGATGGCGCATAGCTTCGGTGCAGCGCTGGCCCGGGAGAGCTACATGGTCATCACCGGGGCAGGGGGCGGCATCATGCAGGCGGTCAACGAGGGAGCGGGGCCGGAGCACTCCTTCGGGGTCAACATCCGCCTTCCCTTCGAGCAGAAGCCGAACCCTACGCTCGAGGGCAGTCCCCGCCTGATCACCTACAAGTATTTTTTCAACCGGAAGGTCGCCTTTCTCAAGGAGGCGAGCGCGATAGCGCTCTTCCCGGGCGGGTTCGGCACGCTCGATGAGGCGATGGAGACCCTTACGCTCATTCAGACCGGCAAGCGCACCCCCATGCCCCTGGTGCTCATCGATGAGCCGGGCGGGAACTATTGGGCGTGGTGGCTCCGCTTTTTCAGGGAGGAGCTGCTGCCGCGCGGGTACGTAAGCCCTTCCGACTTCCGGCTCTTCGAGCTCGTCGATTCCGTGGAGACCGCTGTGGAGCGGATCACCACCTTCTTCCGCCGCTACCACAGCCAGCGCTACGTGGAGAGGAAGCTGGTCATGCGGCTGACTGCTCCCCTCGAGCCGAAGGCGATCAGGGAGCTGAACGAAGAGTTTCACGATATCTTGATGCCGGGGGGCAGCATCGAATCGTCCGGTCCGCTGCCTGCAGAGGCCGACGAGCCCGAGACGGCGCAGCTTCCCCGGCTGGTGCTCGACTTCAATAAGAAGGATTTCGGGAGACTGCGGGCGTTGATCGACAGGGTGAACAGCTGCTGATGCCCCTGCGGTATAGCACCGCCTGGCGCCGTTCGTCGCGCCGTAACGGGCGGCGGCATGAGGGCGAGGGGTCATACTGTGACCAGTGATGGTGACGAAGTAAACGAGTTAATCAGCCGTTACGGGCTTGAGGAAGACGGTGAGCATGTAATCATTCCCTTCACCGGCAGCGACGGCAGGCCGAGGCGCTGCTTCCTGCTGAAGAGGAAGTTTATCCGTGTCGTCTATCCGGATAAACACTATGCCGATTATCCGCTCGCCGAGATGATCGCCGCGATCGTCAGATACCCCGAGCTTCCGGTGACCGAGTCGCTGCAGCTGCTGCACCACGAGCTCGGGAGGGGAGAGCCCGACGGCCCCACTACTGATAAGGAGATATACGAGTAATGAGCAAGAGGATCCTGATAAACGCCTTGTATCCCGAAGAGAAGAGAGTGGCTATTGTCGAAGGCGACAGGCTGATCGATTTCTACGTGGAGGTCGCTGCGCGCGAGCAGCTCAAGGGCAATATCTACAAGGGGGTCGTTGTCCGCGTCGAGCCCGGGCTCCAGGCGGCATTCGTCGATTTCGGGCAGAAGAAGCACGGCTTCCTCCAGATGCGCGAGCTGCAGCCCGAGTATTACCATAAGGGAAAAGGGAAAGAGAAAGATAAAGATAAAGAAAAGAAAGAGGGGAGGCGTCCGAGGATACAGGACGTCCTCGTGAAGGGTCAGGAGCTCATCGTCCAGGTCGAGAAGGACGAGCGGGACACGAAGGGAGCGAGCCTGACCACCTACATCTCGCTGCCGGGCCGTTTCATCGTGATGATGCCGGGACAGGAGCGGATGATCGGCATCTCGCGGAAGATCGAGGGGCGCGAGGACCGGGAGCGGCTGAAGGGCCTCTTTTCCTCTCTCAAGCTTCCGAAGAACATAGGCTTCATCCTCAGGACCGCCTCGGGCGACACGACGAGCGAGGAGCTGGATACCGATCTCAAGTACCTCACCAAATTGTGGAACAAGATAAAGGCCGAGTCGAAAAAGGCGGCTCCTCCCGCGCTCATCTATAAAGAGCATGATATAGCGGTGAAGACCGTGAGGGACTATCTCACCTCGGATGTGGCCGAGGTGCTCGTCGATGATGCGGAGGCGTACCGCATGATAAAGGATTTTCTGCGGAAGACCATGCCGGGCCGCAAGGTCAATATCAAGCACTACCGCGACCGGCGGCCCATCTTCTCGTCCTATGCCATCGAGGAGCAGATCGCCAAGATCAACGAGCGGTTCGTTTCTCTTCCCTCCCAGGGGTACATCGTCTTCGACCGGACCGAGGCGCTTACCGCCATCGACGTCAACTCGGGCAGGAGCAGGAAAGAGGAGCACATCGAGGCCACGGCGTTCAGGACCAACCTCGAGGCAGCGGATGAGGTAGCCCGCCAGCTGCGGATGCGGGACATCGGCGGCCTGGTGATTATCGACTTCATCGATATGGAGTCCTCGAAGAACCGGAGGGAGGTGGAGCGCCGGTTCCGCAACGCCTTGAGCACGGACAAGGCCCATTTCGATATTACGGGGATATCGAGGTTCGGCATCGTCGAGATGACGCGGGAGCGCCTCAGGACCGCCTACGCCGACTCGATGACCAGGAGCTGTCCGCTCTGCGGCGGCGCCGGCGTCCTGAAGGCCGACGACAGCCTCGCGATCGCCGCGCTCAGGGATATGCACAACCGCGCTGCCGATGCTGCGGCAGAGGGTACCTTGAGAGGCATCACCTGCCGCCTGCCGGTCGAGAGCGCGAACTACCTCATCAACAGCAAGAGGGCCGACATCCTGGAGCTCGAGAAGTCGTTCGGCATCGCTATCTCCGTTATCGGCGACACGAAGCTCTCGCCCGGGCAGTTCTCTGTCGATCTCGATCTGCAGAGAGAGGCTGCAAAGGGAGGCGAGGCTGCAGTGAAGGAGACGAAAGAGGCGCAGCCGTGCCCGCCGCAGCCCCGGCAGCAGGCAAAGCAGACCGGTGAGGTCCCGGAGCAGGAGAGGGAGGTTCAGACAAAAGATGCTGCTGCGACCGGGCCCGAGGCACAGGGCCGCCCGTCGAAGCGTTCGCGGCGGAGGGGGCGGCGCTCGAGAGACCGCCGGAAAAAAGAGCAGGCGAAGGTCAACGCCGCAGGCAGTCCTGCCGAGAGCAGCGCCGGGAATGGAGCTGGAGGTGCGGATTCGGGCCCTGAGGCTAACTACCTCGACCGGACCGTCGAGCAGTTCGAAGGCCAGAACGAGCTCCAGACAGAAGAATAGATGCGGCAAATTGACAAAGCCCATCCCTGTTGCTAGACTGGGGGTAGGAGACGCAGCGAGACCGTGTCTCATGAGGCCGTTCGGAGGTATCTTAATGAGCCCCCGCTTGCAGATTACCGCTCGCGACATGGAGCTGAGCGACTGGATCAGAGACGAGATAACCAGGAAGGCCGATAAGCTCGACGAATTTTACGACCGGATCATCTGGTGCAGGGTAGTGGTCGAGGCCCCGCACCGCCACCGCAGAGAGGGAGCGCCGTATAACGTCCGTATTTTCATCCTGGTGCCGGGCAGTGAGATCAACGTGGAGCGGGAGCCCAACCAGGACTTTCAGGCGGCTATCAGAGACGCCTTTGATGCGGCATACCGGCAGCTCGAGGACTTTTCACAACGCCGGCGCGGCGAGGTGAAGCAGCACGAGGAGCCTCCCCATGCCCGGGTGAGCGCCGTCTTCCCCGAGAAAGGGTACGGTCTTCTCATGACGCCGGACGGCACCGAAGTATACTTTCACGAGCACAGCCTGCTGAACCACGACCTGAAGCACCTCGAGATAGGCACTGAAGTGCGCTTTGCCGAAGAGCGGGGAGAAAAGGGACCCCAGGCAAGCTCGGTCACTGTTCTGAAAGAGAAGAGGATCATTCACAAGCTGGAGGAGTGAACGGGAGCCGGACTCGGCCGGCCCCCCTTTCCATTTTTATTGAACGTTGAACATTGTTTCCTTCGAGTCTCTCATCCCTCCGCTCTGAACGGTCGTGACGACCGTTCAGGTCCCTCTGTCGGCATTCGGCGGCAACATCAACGGTACCGATGAAGTAAAGGTGCTGCCGTTGCGCTTCACCGTTACCCGCGGATTTCCGATAACCGCTCCGTTGTGTCTGATTTTCCTCGCCTCGGTCACGCTCACCGTGTCGGCGGGATTCGGCGTGAGCACTGCATAGGTGGTGTTCAGGCTGACCGCATCTCCCGGTCGCACTGCTGCCGGGGTTGCGAAAGCATCCTCTATCCTGAGCACGGACCCTGAGGCAGGCCGGTAGTTGTACTGCCGCGCGGTCGTCTGCCTGTCCCTCTTAACGTCCTGCGTGTAATGCCCGATGGCGCCGCGCACCAGGGCGCCGACGAGCCCGCCGATTACCGCTGATCCGGTCTTCGCACCTTCGCTGCCCAAGAGTGCGCCCGCAGCCGCGCCGGTTGCGGCCCCGATTCCCGCCCCTGTCGCCGCTCCTCTGTGCTGCTGCGGAATGCTCTGACAACCGAGGACACTCAGCGCAAAAAGCATAACGATAAAGATCGAAACGACTCTTGTCCGCATAAAGCACCTCCTCTACTGAACTTCAGGTGTACGGTTGATGATTGAAAAATCGACGAAGTTTCAGCCAGTACACAGAAACCGGTCATCATCAATCCTCAATCGAAACCAGGCGTGCTCTCTTCCTTAAACTATGAAGCCTTGCTGAATGACCTGCAGTAAAAAGAAGAGGGGGCAAGGTGAAAAGAGATGCCTGTTTTTCCTCAATAAAATGACCCCGGTAAGCGCGTGTGGCTTTTCATGAATAGTGCAACGACTGCCTTGCCGGACGCTCTCTCCTCGTGTGCCCCCTCAACAGCCTTCCGGAATCCGTGACCAATCCGTGACCCCCCTTCTGGTATCTTCATTCCTGAAAGGGCAAGTTTTCGAGAAGTGAGCGTTCCTCCTTCTCGTGCGCATAAACGCCTCGAAGTCTGAGCAGAGGAGGTAGAGAGAGGAGGCGTGGTATCGCAGCAGAATTTCACCAAGATCATCTTGACGTGGAGGAGAGGCATTATGAGGACGTTATTCATCTTTTTTTGTGCAGTCGTTCTGGCAATGGCTCTATGCGGGACTGAGGGAGCCCATGCCCTTGAGCTGATGACGAACGGCGGCTTTGAGACCGGGGATCTGACGGGCTGGTCCCATTACGGCGACACGAGTTATTCAGGCGTGGACGGCGCTAAGCCGCACACCGGCAGGTATGGCTTTTATGCCGGTCCGACGAGCGACATGGCCTTTCTCGATCAGAGCCTTCAGACCGTAGCTGGGCAGGAGTATACATTGAGCTTCTGGATGAGCAGGGACCCGCAGGGCAGTCCTTTTGAAGAGCCGTTCAACTGGTTCACGGCCCTGTGGGACGGCGTGCCTGTGCTTGACAGGGGAAACTTCTTTGAGCAGGACTATACGTTGTATTCCTTCACCGTACAGGCAGCATCAACCGGATCCCTGCTCACCTTCGGCCTCTTCGATTCACAGTCGTTCATCAACCTTGATGACGTCTCGGTGACGGGTCCCGATGTTCCGCCTTCTGCGGTGCCTGAGCCGGGCACTATAGTGCTGCTTGGAGCAGGGCTGGGCGGCATCATCGTAGCACGCAGGATATCCAGGGCGTAGCAGAAAGATAAAGAGCAGGACTACTTCAATTTTAAAAAAGAGGAGAAAAGAGATGAGGAAGATGGGAGTACTCAGTGTATTAATTTTTTGTATGATCTTTATGGCAGTGCAGAGTGCATCGGCTGAAGCGGTGGTCAAGCAGCTCTATTACCAGAAGAAGCTGACGACAGCGCCGGCAGGCAGCACAACTTCAACGCCGGTGAACTTCACCTTCAGCCTCTGGGATGATCCGGCAGCGGGGACCAGTGTATGGGAGGAGACCAAGGCCATTTCAGTGACGAGCACGACACGTCTGATCAGCACGTATCTGGGGGACACGGTTTCTTTTGATTCACGGCTGGTGGATTTCTCCGAGCAGCTGTGGGTGCAGGTGCAGGACAGTAGTGGAGCGGTGATCGGGACAAGAGAGAGGCTGGGGGTCGTGCCGTATGCCCTGTTCAGTGCAACGAGCGATGTGCCGGGAGTGCCGGGGCCGCAGGGAGAGCCCGGACCGATGGGACCCCAGGGTATACGAGGTATACAGGGTGAGACAGGACCCGTGGGGCCTCAAGGACTCAAAGGTGATACCGGTTTGACTGGAGCCACTGGTCCGCAGGGACCCAAAGGAGATACCGGACCTCAAGGACCGCAAGGCATACAGGGAGTAAAGGGAGATAAAGGCGATACAGGAGCACAGGGAATACAGGGTCCAAAAGGTGATACCGGGGCAACAGGTGCAACAGGTCCTCAAGGAGTAGCAGGACCGATTGGACCAAAGGGTGATACCGGTGCGACCGGAGCAGTTGGGCCACAAGGTCCGAAGGGACTGACCGGTGATACCGGTCCTCAAGGCCCTATTGGTTTGACTGGCCCGCAGGGACCGGCTGGCTTCGTAACCTTGCCCTATGCGGCGACTGCAAACACAGTTTCCACTGCCTTTTGGCTTAGCAATAACTCCGGGCATGTAATACGGGGGGAATCTACCAATTATACTGCAATATATGGGTCATCCACCAATTATATAGGTGTGGGAGGCAGTACTACAGATGGGTACGGTGTATATGGCTATGCGAGTGGATCAGGCCTTGCAGGATACTTCATTGGCAATACCAGTGTGTATGGTGAGCAGACGGTATCCGGCAATATCACCTCGCAGGGGACAATCACGGGGAAAACTTTCAGCGGCGATGGATCGGGGCTCAGCAAGGTAAACGCCGAAACCCTTGATGGTCAGCACGCAAGCGACATTATTAACGCTGCGGCGGATGAGAAGAGAACGGCGATCACCTCATTGCCCTACACCATCAGCACGTCCGGCTCATACTATCTTACCGGCAATCTCACCTCCACAGGAAAAGGCATCACGGTGAATGCAGACAACGTGACCATAGACTTCAACGGCTTCACCATCACCGGCCCCGGCAAGACGTCGGGTTACTACGCAAGCTGGTACGGCATCAGTATGGGGGGAAGCAACATAGAAGTCAGAAACGGCACCGTCAGGAGTTTTCGAGGTTCCGGAATCTCTGGTTCTACTGGAAAAGGAAACAGAATCATAAGCATGAGGGTTATGGAAAATGCTGGAAACGGTATTATACAAGGCAACAATGTTCTTGTACGTGACTGCTCTGCATACAATAATGACGCTCATGGCATACGTGTCGATGGCGGCTCAACGGTAAGCGGCAATACTGCATCCGATAATGGGTATAGCGGCATATATGCCTCAGGCTCAACGATAATCGGCAATGCGGCAGACGGTAACCAGAGCCATGGCATAGAGGCAGAAGACAGTTTAGTGAAGAACAATTCTGCTCGCTCTAACGGCCAAGATGGCATTCATTTTATTAACTATGGCCGTTGCCTCGTGGATGGGAATTTCGCCCTTGGCAATAGCCAATCCGGCCCCGGTGCAGGCCTGAACATGGGCACATGTACATTCTGCACCCCCGGTCTCAACCATGCACCCTAAGCGGAAAAAGAGAACATGAAGCTGGTTTTATTGCTCATGCTTGTGATCCACCTTCTTCCACGGAACGCAAGGGCCGAGTTCAGAGGGTACACGGTAGCAGGGGACTCGATGTCCCCTGCCCTTGTATCCGGAGACAAGGTAGTCGTCGACACCGACCTGAAAGGTCCGGTGCAGCGCGGCGACCTTGTAGCAATTGGCTTCAGCACCTCATCGACTCCCATGGTGAAGCGGGTGGCTGCTGTCCCGGGAGACAGGATTGAATTCAGGGACAACGCCGTATGGGTAAACGGGCGGAAGGTCCGCGAGATCGACCGGCAGCGGTGGCAATCGACCATCAAGCAGATCGAATTTCATGGCCATCGGATACCCGAGCAGCACTATCTCATACTGGGCGACAACCCCCGCAACAGCAGAGACAGCGGCAGGCTCGGCCTCATCTCCGCTGACCGCCTCAAGGGCAGGGTTGTCAAGGTGAGGAAGGCTGAGGGAGCACAGTGAATGCCCTCTGGACGCACACGTCGGAAAGTTCTGCTCTCTCGGCAGGAATTACCGATTTTGCTCTGTATCCAGTATCGCCTTGATCAGGTCCCCCAAGCCTGTAAATCTCACCTGTATGCTGTCATACTGCCGGGAAAAAGCCCTCTGGACATCGGAGGCGACTACAAAGTTGCTCCCCTTCGGATACTGCCTTCTGAAGGCCTTGAGATTTGTCACATCAAAGTCGGATGCCGACCACTTGCATTCAATGGCGACCGGCTCGGATTTGCGCCGTGCCAGCACAAAATCCACCTCGTGGCCGCGTTTATCTCTCCAGTAGAAAATGCTGCGGGATTGCGTCTGTGCATGCATTTCGTTCAGAACAAAATGCTCCCACAGCGTACCAAAGTCATCATTGCGCAACTCATGCCATCCCCGTGAATAGCACATGAAGCCGGTATCGAAGGCATACACTTTGGGCGCCGAGATGATTTCCGCAGGGCGATGGGAGCTGAACGGGCGTATTACATGGACGACAAAAGTCGCTTCGAGGACGGCCAGGTAATTGGATATGGTCGTCCGGCTGACTTCGCAGGGACGGGCAAAAGCGGTCGCCTCAAAGATCCCCCCGCTTTGGACCATGAGCAGCTCTGCAAATTTCAGAAACGAGTGCCTCCGCTCAAGCCGGAACAACTCCTGGATGTCTTTTGCCCAGTACGCCTCCATCCATTCCTGGAAATCACGTTCGGGTATCTTTTCCTCCAAAAAAAACGGCGGGAGGCCGCCGTGCAAAAAACGGCGCGCGAGCTCAGTACGGCCGAAATCAGTGAGATCTGCAGAAACCATAGGTGTCAGCCATAGCTCATATTTTCTGCCGGCCAGGGTATCCTTGAACTTTGCCGAAGCGCCGAGCGTGGACGACCCTGTAGCCAGTATCTTCGTGCCGGGATAATGGTCTGCTGCGATTTTCAGGATTTCGGAGGGGTTGTCAAGGCGGTGGACTTCATCCAGCACGAGCGTACGCCCCTTGACATCGTCCAGGAACGATTGCGGATCCTCCATCATACGCCGGACCCTCGGCAGCTCGCAGTCGAAATACTCGATGTGGGGGAAGCTCTGGCAAAGCATGGTTTTGCCGGCACGGCGGACGCCGGAAAGCCAGAGGATTGGCCGCTCTCTTAATCCCTTTTTTATTCTCTCAAGCCAAAAGCGCCTTTGTACCATATGCAATGATACTAGCATATAGTGATACTAATTGAAAAGATACTTGCATTTGTAGCCCCTTTTTTCATCTTGGAGCAGAGGGGAATCCGTGACTGATCCGTGACTTCCTCTCTGGTATCATCCACTCAGGTTCTAAGATCATTGCAACGTGGAGGAGAGGCATTATGAGGACGTTATTCATCTTTTTTTGTGCAGTCGTTCTGGCAATGGCTCTATGCGGGACTGAGGGAGCCCATGCCCTTGAGCTGATGACGAACGGCGGCTTTGAGACCGGGGATCTGACGGGCTGGTCCCATTACGGCGACACGAGTTATTCAGGCGTGGACGGCGCTAAGCCGCACACCGGCAGGTATGGCTTTTATGCCGGTCCGACGAGCGACATGGCCTTTCTCGATCAGAGCCTTCAGACCGTAGCTGGGCAGGAGTATACATTGAGCTTCTGGATGAGCAGGGACCCGCAGGGCAGTCCTTTTGAAGAGCCGTTCAACTGGTTCATGGCCCTTTGGGACGGCGTGCCTGTGCTTGACAGGGGAAACTTCTTTGAGCAGGACTATACGTTGTATTCCTTCACCGTACAGGCAGCATCAACCGGATCACTGCTCACCTTCGGCCTCTTCGATTCACAGTCGTTCATCAACCTTGATGAGGTGTCGGTGACGGGTCCTGACAATCCTCCTTCTGCGGTGCCTGAGCCGGGCACCATTGTGCTTCTTGGGGCAGGACTGATCGGCGCCATAGGGGCAAGAAGGATGTTCCGGGTGTTGCAGCAGAGATAAAGACCAAACTATAGAGGTAAGAGGAGAAGAGAGATGAAGAAGATAGCAGGACTTTGCCTATCAATTCTTTGTGCATTATTAATGGCAGCGCAAAGTGCGTCGGCTGATGCAGTGGTGAAGCAGCTTTATTACCAGAAGAAGCTGAGCAGCGCACCCGTGAGCGGCACGGGGACAATAACGGTAAGCTACACCTTCAGCCTGTGGGATGTAGAGACGGGCGGAAGCGAGGCAGTGAACAGGGTATGGTATGAGACAAAAGGCATACCGGTTACCAGCACGACACGGGTGATCAGCACGTACCTTGGCGACACCAGCCAGCTGTACACTGATATGTTCGCTCAACAGTTGTGGGTGCAGGTGGAGAGCAATGGAACGGTGATCGGGACGAGGGAGAAGCTGGGGGTAGTGCCGTATGCGCTGTTCAGCGCAACGAGTGATGTGCCGGGGGTGCCGGGGCCTACCGGACCTACGGGACTGCAGGGCATACCGGGTGAGCCAGGAGCAATGGGACCCAAAGGCGACACGGGTGCAACAGGAGCGACCGGGGCAAAGGGCGATCCCGGCGCTGCAGGTGCAACGGGTGCAAAAGGTGATACCGGAGCACAGGGTATAGCTGGAGCGACAGGGCCGAAAGGAGATACCGGGGCAACAGGTGCAACCGGACCGACCGGGCCACAGGGAATACAGGGCGTAGCTGGACCTACTGGGCCAACGGGACCGGCAGGCGTGACATCGGCAACGGCGACAACACTTGCGGCAGGCTCACCGGCAACAGCAACCCTCAGTGGGGGTGTTCTTGCTCTTGGAGTTCCGCAAGGGCCAGCCGGAACAGATACGCTCGGCTCCCTGGCGTGTAAAGCGGGTGATGCTGTTTCCTATAATGGCACCGCATGGGTCTGTAGCAATGGAGGGACAAGCTCGGGAACCTATGCAAAATTCGTGGTGGCGGTTGGTAGCGCTGATGCCGACCCCTTATGGTCTAAATTATCAGGGGGCGGCGTTCACTTTCGGGAGGAGACAATCATAATAGGTGGCGACAAATTCCCTACACAGACGTTTGAGGTTGAGTGGGACAACCTCATCCTTGAGGGCGAGATGCCTGCAGGAGAGAAGGTTGCTTCTCCCATCTCTGCCAACCAGTTTCGTACCGACCTTTCAGAGAACATACGGACCATTTCGCCGATAACGATTAAGATCGACAAAATAAAGATACCTACTAACGAAGACCCCGAAGTAGCTTACATGCCTGGGCAGCCGCACTACGAGACCATCTCCTTCGGCATCGAGGGCACGGATACGGCCATCCTGAAGTGGGTGAATGATGTCTATGCGGGTGCCAACGTCCGGAAGGATATCATCATCGATCTTGGGCCGAATAGAGAAGTCCGTTATGTTTTGCAACAATGTACCCCCGTTGCGTATCAGCCAACCCAGAATTCCGTGCCTGTCCTCTCTTCGGTGGAGGTACGCTGCGCGCGGGTGGGGCTCTATGCCCATCGAGGACGGCCGTATCTGGCCCAGTGGCTCACTGCCATGGTAAGTGGTGAGGTAGGACAGTACCAGGACCTGCAAATTTCGGAGTTGAAGGGAAGCAATCCTGCTACGCGCATTTATTTTTATTCCTTCATCACCGCGTATACGCTCACCGGCCTGGATAAAGGCAGCACGGCCCCGGTTGTCGAAACCGTTGAGATTGTCCCTCGCTCCGCGAATATTTTGGAAGTGTCAGGGGCGTTTTAAACCTGCTGGATATGAGCATGCGTGCGGGGTGATAGAAAATACTCAAAGGAGTATTTCAATTTTATATACGAAAGAGGAAAAAAGATGAGGAAGATAGTGGTGCTCAGTGTATTCATTCTTTGTACGATCTTTATGGCAGCGCAAAGTGCGTCGGCTGATGCAGTGGTAAAGCAGCTTTATTACCAGAAGAAGCTGAGCAGCGCACCCGTGAGCGGCACGGGGACAATAACGGTGAGCTACACCTTCAGTCTGTGGGATGTAGAGACGGGCGGAAGCGAGGCAGTGAACAGGGTATGGTATGAGACAAAAGGCATACCGGTTACCAGCACGACACGGGTGATCAGCACGTACCTTGGCGACACCAGCCAGCTGTACACTGATATGTTCGCTCAACAGTTGTGGGTGCAGGTGGAGAGCAATGGAACGGTGATCGGGACGAGGGAGAAGCTGGGGGTAGTGCCGTATGCGCTGTTCAGCGCAACGAGTGATGTGCCGGGGGTGCCGGGGCCTACCGGACCTACGGGGCTTCAGGGCATACCGGGTGAGCCAGGAGCAACGGGACCCACCGGCGCAACCGGCCCGACAGGACTGCAGGGTGCAGCAGGCCCTACTGGCCCAACGGGACCCAAGGGCGACACGGGTGCAACAGGAGCGACCGGGGCAAAGGGTGATACCGGAGCACAGGGCGTAGCAGGAGCGACCGGGCCGAAGGGTGATACCGGAGCACAGGGACCGAAAGGTGATACTGGAGCAACAGGAGCAAAGGGTGACACTGGTGCACAGGGCGTAGCAGGAGCGACTGGCCCAACAGGGCCGACAGGACCGACGGGGCCGCAGGGACCGGCTGCCAAATATGGCAGGGTGGCGGTAGTAGCACTGAGCGGAGGTAATTACAAACATCCTCTTGAGGCGATGAAAGATGTTGAGGCCTGGTGCGGCAAGCCTTCGGCCACGAATCCCTGTCTGCTGAAGATCATGCCGGGAGTTTATGATTTAAAGGGAGAGTCCTTGATGATGCAGCCCTATATCGATATCGAAGGATCAGGGGAAAAGACCACGAAGATTACTTCGGCATTGACTAACACAACATCGCCTCTGACCGTAGGTACAATTACTGGCGCTGATAACGCTGAGTTGCGATTCCTTGCCGTTGAGAACACCGCTACAGATAAATACCCAGTAGCAATAATGAATTCTTCTGCATCACCCTCGATCACCCATGTCACCGCAACCGTTTCAGGTGGGGAGTACAGCTATGGTATCTTCAACTACAAATCCTCACCGACGATAACAAATGTCACTGCGGCCGCCTTGGGGGGGGAACACAGCAATGGCATTTTCAATGAAACATCCTCGCCTACCATGACAAATGTCACTGCAATCGCTTCGGGGAAGGGATACAATTATAGCGTCTACAACGCAAATTCCTCCTCGCCTACCATGACAAACATCACTGCAATCGCTTCAGGAGAATACTACAACGACAGCATTGTTAACTTTCTCTCTTCGCCGACCATGATAAATGTCATGGTGACCGCATCAGGCGGGTCTTACAATTACGGCATCCAAAACGCTCGATCCTCGACGGTCATGAAGAATGTCATGGTAACCGCTTCTGGGGAATATGCCAATATCGGCATTTTTGATACCGACTCCTCGTCGACCATGATGGATATC
The DNA here is from genome assembly GCA_040752355.1 of Nitrospirota bacterium. Lineage (NCBI taxonomy): Bacteria > Pseudomonadati > Nitrospirota > Nitrospirota bacterium. The sequence continues at coordinate 73,420 of JBFMHE010000013.1, forward strand.
ATGGTAAAAACTTTGGGGGGAAAATACAGCTATGGCATTGATATTAGCAACAGCTCCCCAGCTACCATAACGAATTCGGTGGTGACCGCTTCTGGACAGACATGCTACGAATGCTTCCACTACGGCATAACAGCCGGCTACGCAGGAACAGTCAGGATCAACCATTCAGTGATCAAAGGGGATACTAAGACGATTGATAATGGAACAGGGGTAACAATCCTGGTAGGCAATACCCAACTGGATGGAGGGGCAGTCTCCAATGCAGGGACCCTTACCTGTGTAGGGGCGTACAACGGCAGCTATGTCGTACTCAATACAAGCTGCCAGTAAGTCCCGGCGGACAAATTTTATTTATATAGCGGAGTTGGAATCATTGAAAAAGGACAATACATATCAGGAGGCAACAAATGAATAAAACACTCTCTTTGTTTGTTATCTTGGTCGGCATCCTGCTCTTCGCTGCGACACAAGCATCAGCGGGAGCTATAAGTGCAGAAATCTACTTTGCAAATTATGGGGATTCTTTTTACGGAGGCTCGGGCGTATCATCGGTTACTGCCTCGAAGACAACGGTGTCGGGGTATAGCGAAGGCGGGGCCGACTTTTTTGGCGCACCCTCTGTTTCTGTTTCTGTTCAAACCAATCCCGGAAATTATGGAATTATAGCCGTTGCGGGGCTCACCGATCATTTGACCTTTAATGTCCTTGGCGGAGGTTCGGCTTTGGTAAATGTGCGTATGTCGGGAAACTGGGGAGGCACTGGTCAGAAACAGGTCGAATTCGGGCTCGGTTTGGGTTCAACCTACTACTCGGGCGGAGCATATGGGTGTGATAGTAGTATAGGCCGTTGTTATGGTTTCGGGCAGGGTACTTTTGATACTAACACCTGGTACTTTGATGTGCCATGGACAATATATGACGATGCCACGTACCAATTCGGGTACAGCGTAAAAGCCATTGCAGAGTACGGCGGCAGCGCCTACATGGATGACCCGCTTATCATTGAGCTGCCGGATGGCGTAACCTTTACGTCTGCCTCGGGAAGCACCTATTCCCCGGATACCCCTTCGACGCCGGTGCCGGAACCCGGGACAATGCTGCTTGTCGGGAGCGGATTAGCCGGACTCGTACTGTTTAGAAAAAATCGCAAGAAGTAAGGGTTCCAAAACATCAGGAGCACTACTATAAGGGAAGGGGCAGGGCGGCTATCCCCCTGCCTCATCTTGGGCCCTTCAGATTCTTGCTGCCGGAGAGTGGAACGATCAATAGCAAGGAATACAAAGGAGGTGTACGTGCAGAGCTACATTATCCGTGTCTACCGGGAAGAGCGGGATAACCCCCGGGGCCTGGTGGGGATTGTGGAAGAGGTAGGGGCCGAGGGCAAAAGGGCGTTTACCACCCTCGATGAGCTTTGGGATATTCTGAATGCACGGGAATCTGCATCGCCCATCGGAAAGGTGGTGCGGCGGCGGAGCGACAGGCAGATGCTGGAGCGTACGTCCAATGATGTCCCGGATCCCCTTGGGAATGTCTAGGGGGGTATGGTACACTCAATGCACAAAACTCCGATAAAGAAGAGGTATGCTTCCCACCATGAGCGATGCGCTTCCTGTCAAGCTGTCTCGCCCGAAGATCTCAGGCGTCTTCCCCCGAGAGCGGCTGTTCAAAATACTCGATGCAGAACAGGGCCGTTCCGTCATCTGGGTGTCGGGGCCTGCGGGATCGGGTAAGACCACCCTGGCGGCAAGTTATCTCGCTGCGCGCAAGCGTCCCTGCCTGTGGTACCAGGTCGATGAGGGTGATGCGGATATCGCCACGTTTTTTTACTATATGGGGATGGCCGCTCAAAAAGCGGCGCCGAGAAAGAAGCAGCCTCTTCCCCTCCTTACCCCGGAGTACCTGGGAGGGATCCCGGTCTTTACCAAGCGTTTTTTTGAGAACCTCTGCGGCAGGCTGAAGGCGCCGTTCACCATTGTTTTCGACAACTGCCAGCATGTGCCCGAGCATGCGCTGTTTCATGAGGTGCTCGCCCTCGGGCTTGACGCGCTGCCTGAAGGCATAAACGTTATGCTGCTGAGCAGGAACGACCCCGCGCAGCACTTTGCCCGCCTGCATGCAAACAACAGGATGGCGGTGTTGGGGTGGAACGAAGTGCGGTTCTCTCTCGATGAGTCGAGGCAGCTTGCCCGGGAACGGGCACTCGAAGACCTGTCCGAAGGGAGCCTGAGCGAACTATACAAAGATACCGAAGGCTGGGCTGCCGGGCTTGTATTGCTTCTGGAGAGCATGAAGAGCGGGGGACCTGAGTATCAGGCGCTCGGGCACCGCGCCCATAAGGAGATATTCAATTATTTCGCGAGCGAGATCTTCGGGAAGAGCTCGCCGGAGCTGCAGGAGTTTTTATTGAAGACCGCTTTTCTGCCGAGGATGACATCGTCCATGGCAGAAAAGCTTACCGGGCTTGCCTCTGCACGGAAGATACTCGATGACCTCAGCCGGAACCACTTTTTTACCGAACGACATCATAATGACCATTCCTCGTACCAATATCATCCGCTGTTCAGGGAATTCCTTCTCTCCAGGACAGAAGAGACATTCGCCCCTGAAAAGGTCGCCCTGATCCAGGATAGAGCCGCAGGACTTCTGGAGGAATCCGACCAGATCGAAGATGCCGCTGCGCTTTACCTCAAGACAGGTAACGGGGAGTCTATACTCCGGTTGATCCTGGCGCATGCCCAGCGCCTGCTGACACAGGGAAGAAGCGCTACGATCGAGGAGTGGCTTGCAGGCATTCCGGATGAGGCCGTCGAGAAGACTCCGTGGGCGCTTTACTGGAAGGGTGCGTGTCGCACCCCGGTCAATCCCTCTGAGGGACGGCGGTATTTTGAAAAGGCCTTTGCCCTGTTCGGGACCGAAGGCGACCCTGCCGGGGAGTTTCTGTCATGGGCAAGCATTGTGGATTCCTTTCTTTATGAATGGTCGGACTTCGCGCCCCTGGACTACTGGATAACGGTGATCGGGGAGCTTATGGCGCGGCATGGCGGTTTTCCTTCTATCGAGATCGAGGCCCGTGTGACGGGCAGCATGCTCATCGCCCTGATCTTCCGGCAACCGCAGCACCCCGAGTGTTCCTTATGGGAAGATCGCGTCAATGCGTTGCTGCGCGCCATGCCTGACGGACGGGCGCGCATTATGATGGGCAGCAGCCTTGTAAGTTTTTATCTTTGGACAGGGGAGCTCACCAGAATGAAGGTGCTTATCGATGTCCTGAGACCCGATCCCGGCAGCGGGGATGTCGACCCCCTGCGGCTTCTTTGGTGGCGGTTCCAGGAGGCGAGCTATCTTTTGCTCAACGGAGATTTCATGAACTGCCGCACGGCGGTCACCGAAAGTCTTGCCATAGCGGAGACCAGAGGCGTTCACCTGTTTGACTTCGCTTTGCTGGCGTTGGGTGTTCCCAGCGCCTTGAGCTCCGGTGATCCGGCATCCGGCGCTGAGCTTCTGGGCCGTATGAAAGCGGTAATGAACCCTGCCCGCCTTCTGGATGTCGCTCAGTACCATTGCCTGGCAGGGTGGGAAGCGGCGTGCCGCGATGAGGTGCGCCACGCACTGGCTCATGCACGGGAGTCGGTAGCTATTGCCGATGAAGCAGGATCGCCCTTTCCGCAGGCACTGACGAATCTCCATCTGGCGCAGTTCTTGATAACGCTCGGGGAGTATCCCGCAGCCGCGCCCCATATCGCCTGCGTACGCAGTATCGGTCAGGACACGAAGAGCACATTTATCAGCTTCGTGGCACTCCTGACAGAGGCGCGGCTTGCACTGGAGCAGGGGGATGAGGAGCAGTGCCTGGGCCTGCTGCGGCAGGCCTTTGCCGTGGGAAAAACGAAGGGCATCATGACCTTCCCTAGTATATGTCCTGCGATTGCAGGGGAGCTTTGTGCAAAGGCATTGGAGGCGGGCATCGAGGTCGACTACGTGCGGGACATCATCCGGCGGTGCGCTCTTTACGACCACCCTCCGTCGACCGAGATCGGGCAGTGGCCCTGGCCGTTGAAAATTTATACGTTGGGGCGGTTCGGCCTGGTAAGGGAAGATATGCCTGTCGGCTTTTCCGGCAAGGTGCAGCAGAAGTCGCTTGCCCTGCTCAAGGCGTTGATCGCCCTTGGAGGAAGAGAGGTGCGCGAGGAGCAATTAGCCGACCTGCTCTGGCCCGACGCAGAGGGAGATGCTGCGCACAGCGCCTTCACTACTGCGCTCTCACGCCTTCGGCAACTTTTGGGGATTGAAAAGGCCATACGGTTCCAGGACGGAAGAGCGACGCTCGACTCCCGGTACTGCTGGGTGGATGCCTGGGCATTTGAGCGCGCTTCCGGGCAGGCTGATGCGATCTGGAAGGAAGAACAAAGGAATGGCAAAGGTGGGGTTGGCATAGAAGAGGGGATGCGACTGGCCGAGAGGGCCATAGCGATGTACAAAGGACATTTTCTTCAGGCCGACGCCGGTCATCCGTGGACTGCCTCTCTCCGCGAGCGTTTGCGGGATAAATACCTTCGCCTCATTGCACGTACAGGAGGCCACTTTGAGCAGACAGGGGCGTGGCAAAAGGCAATTGAATATTACACCAGGGGAACTCACGTCGATGACCTCGCAGAGGAGTTTTATCAGCGCCTGATCGTGTGCCACCGGCAGCTCGGACAGCATGCCGCGGCAATGGCCGTGTACGATCGCTGCCGCTCCGTATTATCCGCCCATCTCGGCATCGCGCCTTCGCCCACAACGGAAGCGCTCTATAAAAGCTTGTTGAAGGACCGGTAAGGCGGAGCATCGATACTTGCTGCAAGGGCGTCTGACAGAAGGAGTGGAGAGAGTCGGACGAGGCACAGTACATTCGCTCAACTGCCACCCCAAAGACCTTCGATCTTCGGGGACCCCGATTTTCGGTCGATGCGACCTCCGAGGCTAGGGCAGCTCGGAATCGAGTCGTACCGACCCGCTCCGGAATTCCCGAAAAGTCTACGACTTTCCGGGAGCCCTCTGCATCTCTATGGGGTCCCCAAAAAGACGTTGTCTTTTTGGGGCGGGGCTTCTCTTGGGCTGCCCATGCCGCTCATGTACTATGCCTCGTCCGACTCTAAGTCCTTTCATTTTGTTAGAAGCTCTAAGTAATCTGAGAAGACTCCGCTTGATCGGACACCGTCTTTCAGACCGGGCTCCGGCAGCCGCATCCTGTCCTGTTCAGTGCCGTGTCTCTCGCCTTATTCAAAACTTATGAACCGTTTTGGGTCGATTTTTCGGGCGACCCGTGAAGGAAAGAGCCCCGCCAGCAGCGTCGTCGCGAGTACGATGAGGAGAATGAGGGTGAGCCAGAGATAGGGCACGCCGAAATGTATCTCCCAGCCGAAAGAGATCTTGTTGATGACATGGATGAAGATGATGCTCATCAGGGGGCCCATCAGCGTGCCCAGGAGGGCGCCCGCGGCGCCGACGATTCCGGCGGCGAAGATGAGGATACATTGTATCTGTTCCCAGTCGCCGCCCAGGTAACGCAGAATGCTGATGTCCCGCTTCCGTTCGAGCACCAGGGCCAGAAGGGTATTGACCACGCCGATGAGCGAAACCACGATCGATATGAGCTCGATCGCGTAGGTGATGGCGAAGCTCCGGTCGAAGATCGCCAGGACCTTCTCCCGCAGCTCCCTGCTGTTCATGATCTCGAGGGAAAAGCGCGACGCGAGCCGCTCTCTCAGCTTCTGCGCGAAGGCGTTCACGTCGGTCCCTTCCCTGAGATACACGCCCATCTGGCTGGTATCGTCGAGCCCCCAGTAGGTCCTCAGCCACTTCCTGTCCATATAGATGAATCCCGATGTCGTTGAGTAGCTGCTGAAGGTCTCGTTCACGACAAAGCGCTGCGGGCCTTTGGGCGTCGGGATCTCGATCAGATCGCCGCTCTTGAGGCCGTACTTTATGCTGAGATAGTTCGAGACAGCCACCTGCTGCTGCTCCTGCAGGTCTTTGAACCGCCCCTGCTCCTCTATGCCGAAATAGTTGGTCGGCGAGTGTCTCCTCTGGACCGCGACATCGCCGAAGCCTGCCACGACCCGCCTCCCGAAAAGGGTCACCTGCAGGGTCCTGAAGCGGTCCACTCCCGATACCTCGGGAAAGCTCTTCACGAGAGAGACGACGTCATCGGAGAGAGGGTAGAAGCAGAAGTTCGAGGTGCAGGAGGCGGGCTTGATGTAGAGATCGGCCGAGACGTTCCTCGCCATCCACGACGTGAGGGAGTTCTTGAACGAGAAGATCAGCGTCAGGAGCGAGACGATGAGCGCGCTGCTTATGGCGACGCTCATTAAGGCTACGGAGAACCGGTAGATGTTGCCCTGCATGTCGCCTATGGTTATCGTTGCCGTTGCCTTGAACAGCTTTTCCGCCGGACGCCTGATCACCCTGAGGATCAGGGTGAGATAAAAGGGCGAGGTGAAGGTAAACCCGACGATGATGAGGAGAATGCCGAGATATGCCAGGTAGGGGAATTCGAAGGGGGTCAGGGCGTAATCGATATAGGACGCTATGCCCCCGAGGAGGATGAGGATGATCCCGGCCAGGAAGAAGAGATGCTGGTGCCGCTTGTACTTGCTCTCGAAGGTGCCTTCCCGCGAGCTCTCGTTCGGCCTGATCCGCGCTGACTCGAACGAAGGCACCGCCGACGCGATGAGCGATACGAGAAGCCCGAGTCCCAGCGCGCGCAGCGCATCGCCGGCAGTGATGAAATAGTCCGAGATGGAGAGCGTCCCGTACATGGTCGAGATAGTCCGCTCCACCGCCATCACCGAGAAGTAGGCGACCGCCTGGCCGAGCAGGATGCCGAGGGCCGAACCGATCAGGCCGAGAAGGACCCCCTGAATCGTGAAGATCATGACGATCGTCTTCCTGTCCGCGCCCAATCCCCGGAGAATGCCGATCTCGGTGCGCCGCTTGACGACCGAGATGAAGATGGTGTTGTAGAGGAGGAAGATGCCGACGAGAATGGCGATGAAGCTGACGAACTGGAGGTTGTACCTGAAGGAGGCGAGGAGGGATTTCTGGTTGCGCACCAGCTCCTCCTTGCGCTCGATGGTGAGATGCGAAGGGAGCTGCTCCCGCAGCCGCTCTGCCGTCGCCTCGTCGGTCGCGAGGTCCACGCGCGAGAGCACGCCGACCTTCCCGAAAAGGTCCTGGTAGTTGCCGAGGTCCATGATGACGGTATTCGCCGCCACGGATGCGGAATCCAGGATATCGGCGATCTGCAGGTCGTACGCCCTGTCGTAGACGAGCGCCTTGAGTGGTGCGCCTTTGGCGAGGCCGTGGCGGGCCGCAAACTGCCTGGTAATGACGATGCCGTTCGGGGTCCTCATGAAGCGCTCGATATCGAGGCCGCCCTGGACATCCGCAGGGAGCGCGCGGGCGGCCGTCACCGTATAGACACCGTGGATATCGACCGACTCCCGGAGCTGCGGGACGAAGGCGTTCACCCGGAGGAGGGGGAAGCTCTCTTCCTCGACGGCGCGGATATCCCGGTAGACCTTCTCGTCGAAATCGATGCCCGAGATATCGAAGACCTCATGGGTGGCGTACTGGTTTACTCCTTTGATCCCTGCTTCGAAGGCGGCGATGGCCCGGTCGGAGGCGATCTTCACCCCGATGAAGAGCCCGATGCCGAGAGCGACCCCGAGTATGGAGAGCAGGGTGAGGAACTTCTCCCCGCGAATGGACCTGAGGACGAAAAGATGGACCAGCTTCCGCAGGGTCATAGGAGGATAGCGCCGTCCCTGATCCGCACGACCCGTTGGGCGTACCGCGTCAGCGGCGCTTCATGCGTCACCAGGACGACGGTCTTCCCCAGCTCTTCGACGAGCTGCTTGAGGAGGTCCATGATCGATTCGCCCGTCACGCTGTCGAGGCTCCCCGTAGGCTCGTCCGCGAGGACGATATCGGGATTATGGATCAGCGCACGGGCTATGGCGACGCGCTGCTGCTGTCCGCCCGAGAGCTGAAAGGGGAAACCGGCCTCCTTGCCCTTCAGGCCGACGCGGCGGATGTACGTATGCACCTGCTCCTCGCCCTCGGCGCCGCTGAGCAGCAGGGGCATCTGTATGTTCTCGAAGACGGTGATGTTCGGGAGCAGGTTGAAGAACTGGAATATGAAACCGATCTTCTTTCTCCGGTAGAGCGTCAGCTGCCGGTCGGTGTAGGCGGTGATCTTCTCGCTGTCGACAACGATCGTGCCGTCGTCGGGCCGGTCCATGCCGCCGATAAGATTGAGGAGGGTCGATTTCCCGGATCCGGAGCTCCCCATGACCGCGAGGAACTCTCCTGTCCGCACCTCGAGGTTCACCCCGTTCAGGACCTTGCAATCCCCGTAATATTTATCGACGTTCTCGAGCGTGATCATTCAGTATCCCACCAGCTCTACATAGGCCCTTCCCGTCGCGTTCCCCGTTACCGTGCAGGCGCCTTCCCAGTAGTAGTTCCTGGTCGTTTTCGTAGAGAGCACCTCCTGGTCCTCGATCAGGGGCGTGACGGTGAGCGCCAGCCGCTCGGCAGGAAGGGCGATTTCCCACTGCGCGGGATAGCGCGCGCCGGTCTTTTCCGAGGTATAATGCCGCAGCGTCTTGATCGTGAACTCCTTTTTCGCGAGGTGGCGGTAACTGCCGTCGGGATAGACGAGCGTGCCGGAGGAGTAGGGGTCATGCGAGCCGTCCCTGTTCCTGATGAGATACAGCATGACATCCCTGCCGTCGTCGAGCTGGAGCGAGAACCAGTCCCACCCGGCCTTGCCTGCATCGAGCCCCCGGGACGAGAGCTCCCGGTCGAACCAGCTCGTACCGCTCACCGTGAAGGTGGCGCTGCCGATCCGCAGGGTGCCCTCGGCAGCGAGCCGGGGATAAGAGAAGTAGTAGGAAGCGATCAGGGGCGATGCCCGGGATTTCCGCGAGTAGCCCTGCTCTCCGTGAAGGACGAGCGGCTTCAGGGGGGTCAGGGTCAGCTCGAGCGCATGCCGCTCCCCGGAAGCCTTCAACTGCATCTTCTCCATTGAGCCCTCCAGGCTGCTCGCCCCGACCCATACGTGCAGGCGGTCGCTGCGCGCCCCGGCGAAGCCATAGGCCCCTGCGTCCGCCCTCTCGTGGAAGAGGAATTTCCTGTCCTGTATATCGGATACCGCGAAATGGGAAATATAGATCGTGCTCACCCCGAATTGGGAGGAGTAGTCTCTCTTCTGGACGCCCACGACGAAAAAGGTGAGCTCATAGCCGAACTCCCTGCCGCCGGCATCGAAGAGATGCCCGGTAAAGTACCACCACTGAACCCGATACGCGCTGTTGTGATATAAGTCCCGGGGAAACTGCAGCCGGGATTCCGCGGTGACCTCGCTGAACTCCTGCGGCAGTGCGTCAGGAACGATGCCGATGAGCGAAAACAGCAGGATGAAAGCTCGTATCGTAGTCATTCCCTCTGCCCCTCTGCGGCCCTCCGTTCTCAGGCGCTGCCGTGCGCGCATACCTCTGATCTAATTTTACTATGTTATAATAAAACGTGCGTAAGGAAGATACCTCCCCCGGCAGTGAGGGCCTCGCCGGGAGCCTGTTTCAGAGGCGGCGTATATCGTGCTCCGCCATACCGAATGCCGGATATCTTGGTTTCTCCCGGATTTTCCCGTGGTTGTCCTTGTGGAATGCATGGCGCAGCAGCTGTACTGCCTATTAATTTTATTAATTGTTACTTTAATTTGTTGAAATCCGTAACATTTTGGGCTAAGCTAATAAAATTCACTTGTTGCGGGAAGAAAAATAGAGGAGGGTAATGAGATGGCTGAAATGCTGGAAATCAGATGGCACGGCCGCGGCGGGCAGGGTACGGTTACTGCTGCCAAGGTCTTTGCCGATGCATGTTTGAGCGGAGGGCGCTATGTGCAGGCCTTTCCCGAATACGGTCCTGAACGCTCGGGAGCCCCGCTGAGGGCCTACAACAGGGTGAGCTCGAAGGAGCTCAGGATGCACTGCCCTGTGCTGAAACCGAATATTGTCGCCGTGGTCGATGCGACCCTGCTCGACGCCATAAATGTAGCCGACGGCGCGCCGGATGACGCGGCCTTCATCATCAACACCGCAAAGGACCCGAAGGAGATCCGGGAGAAGCTCAAGGCGAAGCCGTCGCAGAAGGTCTTTACCGTAGACGCCACCAAGATCGCCATCGAGAGCTTCGGCAGGCCCATGCCGAACTCCCCGATGGTCGGCACGCTCGCGAAGGTGTCGGGACTGGTGAGCCTCGAGAACATCCTCGAGGATGTCAAAAAGAGTTTCGGGAAAAAGTTTTCGCAGAAGATCATAGACGGTAACCTCGAAGCGACGCGGAGAGGGTACGAGGAGGTAAAGGAAGGATGAAACTGAAGGGATGGAAAGAACTCAACCCCGGCGCGGTCATCACCGAGCCCGGGAGCGCCCTGAAATTCAAGACCGGCTCCTGGAGGGCCTTTAAACCTAGATGGATCCCGGAAAACTGCATTCAGTGCATGTTCTGCTGGGCCTACTGCCCCGACATGGCGATAAAGGTCAAGGACGGAAAGAGAGCGGAATTCGATTATGACTATTGCAAGGGCTGCGGCATCTGCGCCCTCGAGTGCCCCGGCAAGAAGGGCAATAAGGCGATCGTCATGGAAGAGGAGGGCAAGTAATGGGAACCAACGGAAAGAAGATAGTCGCCGTCACCGGCAATGAGGCTGTTGCCGAGGCGATGCGCCAGATCAATCCCGATGTCTGCGCCGCCTATCCCATCACGCCTGCCACCGATATCATGCAGCGCTTCACCAGCTTCGTCTCGAACGGCAAGGTCAAGACCGAGATGGTCCTCGTCGAGAGCGAGCACAGCGCCATGAGCGCCTGCATCGGCGCCTCCGCCGCGGGCGGCAGGGTCGCCACCGCCACGTCCGCCCAGGGACTGGCCCTCATGTGGGAGGAGCTGTATATCGCTTCCGGCAACCGCCTGCCTATCGTGATGTCGCTGGTCAACCGGGCGCTCTCCGCGCCGATCAATATCCACGGCGACCACTCCGACGGCATGGGCGCGCGCGATTGCGGCTGGATACAGCTCTGGTCCGAGAACGCCCAGGAAGCCTACGATAACATGATCCAGGCGTTCCGCATCGCCGAGCACGGGGACATCAGGATGCCGGCCATGGTCTGCATGGACGGCTTCATCATCAGCCACTCCATAGAGAGGATGGAGTATCTGGACGACGAGACGGTGCGGAACTTCGCCGGGGAGTTCAAGACGGTCAATCCCCTGCTCGATGTCGAGCACCCGGTGAGCTACGGCCCGTTGATCCTGACGGATTACTATATGGAATACCGGAGGGCCCATGCCGAAGTCATGTCGAAGGTCAAGAAGGTGGTCCTCGACGTGGCGAAGGACTTCGAGAAGATCTCGGGCAGGGAGTACGGTCTCTTCGAGACGTATAGGCTCGAGGATGCGGAGGTCGGCATCGTTGTCCTGAACTCCGCGGCGGGCACCACCAAGGATGCCATCGATATGTTCAGGGACAAAGGCGTCAAGGCGGGGCTCCTGAAGCCGAGGCTCTTCAGGCCGTTCCCCTACGAGGAGGTCGGCGAGGCATTGAAGCATCTGAAGGCGGTCTGCGTGCTCGACAGGGCCGACGCCTTCGGCGCTTCCTACGGCCCGCTCTTCATGGAGATCGCGGCGAGCCTTTATCCCTACAAGGAGAGGCCGGTGATGTTCAATAAGGTCTACGGCCTCGGCGGAAGGGACTATCTCCCCGACCAGGCGGAGCTGGTGCTCACCGAGCTTGCCGAGACCCTGAAGACAGGGAAGGTAAAAACGGTTAAAGAATATATAGGAGTGAGGGAATAACATGGCGACACCATTGAGTCTGAAAGAGCTTTCGAAGAAAGAAGTATTGCTGACCGGAGGCCATCGTATGTGCGCCGGCTGCGGCGCTCCGATCGTGGTCAAGATGGTGCTGCTCGCTGCCGAACAGCCCGTGGTCGCAGCCAATGCGACGGGCTGCCTCGAAGTCTCGACCTGCATCTCCGAGTTCACGGCATGGAAGATTCCCTGGATCCATAACGCCTTCGAGAACGCAGCGGCGACCGCTTCGGGAGTCGAGACCATGTACCGCTCCCTCAAGAAGCAGGGCAAGATCGACAAGGACATCAAGTTCATCGCTTTCGGCGGCGACGGCGGCACCTACGACATCGGGTTCCAGAGCCTCTCGGGAGCGATGGAGCGCGGCCATGACCTGCTCTACATCTGCTACGACAACGGCGCGTACATGAACACCGGTATCCAGCGTTCGAGCGCAACGCCCTTCGGCGCCGATACCACGACCTGCCCGGCGGGAAGCGCGATCCCGGGAAAGCTGCAGCACCGGAAAGATCTCACCAAGATCATGGCTGCCCACGGCATCCCCTATGTCGCCCAGGCGTCGCCGAGCCATTGGCAGGACCTTATGAAGAAGGTGAAGAAGGCCCTCGCAACGCCGGGTCCGAAGTTCATGAATATCATCGCTCCCTGCAACAGGGGCTGGAGGTCGAGGAACGACGACGCCATCCAGTTGAGCAGGCTCGCGGTCGAGACCTGCTACTGGCCGCTCTTCGAGATCGAGAACGGCGTGACCACGATCTCGGTGAAGCCGAAAGAGAAGAAGCCCCTCGTCGAGTTCCTGAAACCCCAGGGCAGGTTCAAGCACCTCTTCGGCCCTGAAAACGAGCACCTCCTGAACGAGGCACAGGCGCAGGTCGACGCCTACTGGGACCGCCTGCTCAGGGAGGAGGCCTTCAGCGCATCGCTGGGGTCGAAAGAGGCGGAAGAGAAAATAGCGTAACAGTTTTAAGAACGTAGTTCCAGGCTGGAGCCCTTGCAAAGACTCTTTGCAAGGGCTTTTTGCGTTCCCGATAAGGCAAAAGTCTCGGCCTTGACGCTCGGGGAGGTAATTGATAGAGTGAGGGTACGAATGATGTTCCAGACTGGCGCGGCTCTCCGGAGCATTGTTACGGAGAGACTTGATAACCCGAAAGAAAGGTGATATGCGTTAATTAGTTGACCGGTATAGAGGTGTTTGCGGGAAATAACAGGAGAGAAGAAGAAAAAGGAGGGAGCTGTCATGGCAAATCCATTCGTGCATATTGAATTGCAGACACAGGACCCGGATAAGGCCAAAACGTTTTACGCAAGATTGTTCGACTGGAAGCTCGAAGACATTCCGGGTATGGACTATACGATGATCGGCGTGGGAGAGGGCACAGGCGGCGGAATGATGAAGAACCCCATGCCGGGTGCTCCGTCCCATTGGCTTCCGTACATTCTGGTGGATGACATTGCAGCCTCAACAAAGAAGGCGAAGTCGCTTGGAGCTGCGATTGCTCAGGATGTTACCGAAATCACGGATTTTGGATGGTTCAGCGTGATTATAGATCCGACCGGAGCAGCCTTCGGACTCTGGCAGGGGAAAGCCGGCAAGTAAGGGCTCTCTCAGGGTATATCATCTTTTCAGAACTGAAAGAAAAATTGCCACAGCTGGGGGTGAAAGATTTCGATCCCGGCCCGCACTATCTGCAGGAGGACGATCCTGAAAGGATCGTCGCAGTAGCTGGCAGCCTGGATCAAGGAGAACGGGCTTTAAAACGAGAGGGAGAGGCAGCGTCTGATCGATACAGCGATCGGCATTTGAAGAAAATATCCGAGAATTGGGCCCGGTCTGCATTGATCGGAACCGGTGATCCTGAACAAAAGCCCTCTCTTAATCCCTTGCGGGTGGAATGGTCCCGGCATCGAGGGAGGCGATGGCGCGGTCGATGTCCTCCCGTTTGCCGATGAGCAGCACGGTATCTCCTTGCTGGAGCACGAAGTCGGGCGCGGGGTTTTGATGGATGCTCCCGTCCCTCTGTACGGCGATGATCGTGCAGCCCGTTGCCGAGCGGAACCGGAGCTCCCCGATCGAACGGCCGGCCGCCGGGGAGCCTTCCTTTAGCAGGTAGGTTTCGGTCTCTATCTCCTTCAGCATGTCCTGCCGCTCCGCCAGCCGCCGGGGAGCCAGCTCCATCGTCCGGAGGAACTTGTAGCTGTCTTTCCTGACGTTCTCGATCTGTTCGGAGATGATGTTCCTCGGCACGTGATAGTAATGAAGGACCCTCGAGAAGACCTCTACGGAGGTCTCGAACTCCTCCGGGATGACCTCATCGGCGCCGAGCTTTTCCAGGTCCTCCACTTCGGTGACATAACGGGTCCTGACGATGAGGTGCAGGCGGGGATTTTCGTGGCGCGCGATCTGGACGATCCTCCGTGTTGCCGCGGCATCGGATATGGCGACCACCAGCACCCTTGCCGTATGGATGCCGAGTTTATGGAGGATCTCGAGGGAGGTGCCGTCGCCGTAGTAAATAGGCTCTCCTCTCTTTTTCATCCTCTGCACCGTATTTGCGTTCATCTCGAGGATCACGTACGGGATCCCCGATTCCCGCAGCACCCTGGCGAGATTCCTGCCGTTCACCCCGAACCCGACGACGATGACGTGCTCTCTCTTCCGTGCCGGGGACTCCTGCCGCTCCGTTCTCCGGAGCGCCCTGTCGAGCTTCTTGAAGAGGCGCTTCGAAGCGAGCCAGGATAAGGCGGAGGGGGCGGAGGCGACCATGAACGGCGTCAAAAGCATGGTGAGCACCGAGGCCGACAGGAATACCTGGTAGAGAGCCTCGGTAATGAGCCCCTGGGCCCGGCCTGCCACGGCGAGGACGAAGGAGAACTCCCCGATCTGCGCGAGATAGACGCCGCTCTGGATCGAGCTCCTCATCGATTGGCCGGTGGCGGATGCAGCGGCAAAGGCGGTGGTGAATTTCAGGAGGAGAATTATAACGACGATACTCAGGACGACGGTGAAATTGTCCGCGACGAAGCCGGTATCCACGAGCATGCCGATCGAGATGAAGAAGAGCCCGGTAAAGCTCTCTTTGAAGGGCAGGATATCCGCGATCGCCTGGGCAGCGTATTCCGACTCCGAGATGACGATGCCGGCAAGGAAGGCGCCGAGGGCGAGGGAGAGCCCCAGCTCGAAGGTGAGGAAGGCGGTGCCGATGCAGAGCAGGATGATGGTGATGACGAAGAGCTCCCGGCTCCTCGTCTTCACGATCTCGTGGAGCAGGTGCGGAACCCCCCATCGCGCCGAGAGAAGCACCATGCCGATGACGAGGAGCGCCTTGAGCATGCTCAGGACGATGTCGGCGAGCCCGCCCCCGCTCCCCGCGAGCACCGGGATGAGGAGCATGAACGGCACCACGCAGAGGTCCTGAAAGATGAGAATGCCCACCGACATCCGGCCGTGGGGAGCGTTGATCTCGGCCCTGTCCATGAGCAGCTTGATCGCTATTGCGGTGCTGCTCAGCGCCACGAGGAAACCGTCGAAGACCGCTGCATTCAGCTGCTGCTGGAAAAAGAGATAGCTGATGACGGTCACCAGGGCTATGGTCAGGAGCACCTGGAGCAGGCCGCCTCCTATAACCGCTGAGCGGAGCATGAGAAGATTCCTGAGGGAGAACTCGAGCCCGATCGTGAACATGAGCAGGATGACGCCGATCTCGGCGAAGATCTCGACCTCGCGGACGTCGTTGATGAACCCGAACCCGTGCGGCCCCAGTATGACCCCGGCGATCAGGAAGCCGACGATGGAGGGAATCCTGAAGCGCCCCAGCGCAAAGACCACGAGCGCTGAGACCGCAAAGATGATGACGAGAGATTTCAGGAATTCAAGCTCCATGAACGGTATAGTACCATAACTTCATGTCTCTTCCCCTGCATCCCGTTACCCGTTTCTCGGAGGTCGCGTACCCGCATCCGCCTCGATCAGGGAGCGCACGCTCGCCGCGACCTCCTTGTCCGCAAGCAGGAGCAGCCTGTCGCCCGGGTTGACCACTGTCCCGCCTCCGGGAATGAAGAATTCGCCGTCCCGGCCGATGAGCACGATCAGCGCCCCTTCGGGCAGCTTGATATCGACCAGCTGCTTGCCGGCTACTGCTGAAGCAGGGGGCACTTCGACCTCGGCAAGATCGCAGCGCATCGTTCCTGTAGGCTCGCACTCGATCGGCGAGGGGGGAATCGAGGGCAGGGGAGCATCGAGACCGAGCTTCCGGGCGAACAGGGGAATGGTGGTGCCCTGGAGCAGCGCGGACGTGAGCACGATAAAAAAGACGATATTGAAGAGCATATCGGCCTTGGGAATGCCCGCCAGGAGGGGGAACGTGGCCAGGATGATCGGTACGGCCCCGCGCAGCCCGACCCAGGAGACCATGGCCTTCTCCCTGAAGCCCATCCGAAAAGGGAGCAGGGTAAGAAAGACCCCGAGGGGACGGGCAGCGAGCATCAAGAACGCTGAGATGAGCAGGCCTGCACCGATGACGTGAACGAGGCGTGAGGGAAAGACCAGGAGACCGAGGGTAAGGAACATGGCTATCTGCATGAGCCAGGCGAGGCCGTCGTGGAATCTCAGAAGGCTCCTTTTATGGATGAAATTCCGGTTCCCCATTACGAGTCCGGCGATATAGACGGCGAGGAAGCCGTTGCCCTTCAGCGTCGCAGTCAAGCCGTAGACGAGGAGCACGAAGGTCAGGCTCAGCACCGGATAAAGGCCGTCGTACTCAAGCTTGATGTGGTTGATCAAGGCGATCATCCCCCTGCCCATGACATAGCCTATGCCGGCCCCGAGCGCCAGCTGAAGAGCGCCCGTAGGAATAATGCCTAAAAGGGAGCCTTCCTGCCGCATGAGCAGATTTATGAGACCTACGGTCAGGAGGACCGCCATAGGATCGTTGCTCCCGGATTCGAGCTCGAGCAGCGGCTTCAACGGTCCTTTGAAGCTCACCTTTTTGGATCTCAGCACAGCAAAAACAGCCGCGGCATCGGTGGACGAAACGATGGCGCCGAGGAGCAGACCTTCGAGCATGCTGAAGTCGAGAACTGAGACGGCAAACAGCCCTACCAGCACCGCGGTAATGAATACGCCGGCCGTGGAAAGGGCCATTCCCTGCCACAGAACAGGCCGAACGCTCCCCCAGTTGGTATCCAGGCCCCCTGCGAAGAGAATGAGCGAGAGGGCTATTACGCCGATCAGTTGCGTGAGATAGGGATCGTTAAAATGAATACCGCCCGGACCGTCGGAACCGGCGAGCATCCCTACGATGAGAAAAAGGAGAAGCGAGGGCACGCCGAGCCTGCCCGAGGCCTTGCTCGCAATAATGCTCAGGAGCAGGAGGACGGCTGCGCCGAGTAAGATATATTCGATGGGGATGTGCCCGGGCAAGGCTCAGTCTCTGATTTCCTGTCCGGGGCTCGTGAACGATATGCCCTGGCCCGACCGGCCCCCGATCATCACCGATTCGATAATAGGCGCATTCACCTCCCGCTCGGCGTTCCACCTCACGATGAAATTGGCTCCTATCCCCCCGGACGTGTCGCTTTCCTTTATGAAAAACGAGGTGGATGCCATCGGGCCGAGCGTCCGGGGCTTGTTTATGAAGCGCCTTACCAGTTTGCCGTGGTCGTCATAGTACTCGACCGCGGTGACGGTGATCGCATTCCGGGGGTCCGTATTGCGGATGACCAGGGTAACGGCGAGATTGAACGGGTACGCCCTGTCGGTGATATACACGTGAGAATAGGCGGGCACATAGACGGTCTGCCCCTTTCTCAACTGCACTTGTGACAGGGCCTGTTCCGCCGTTGCCGCGAGGGCAATGAAAAGAATAAGGGCGTATAAGCAGTGACGTTTCATCGTTCCTCCTTGCATAGTACGCAGATGCATTCCATGCAATAATTATACGCCAGGTTTCCACTATAAGGATTATGGGCCTTTATTGAGGCCGCTCCTCATGACAAGGCGTAACGCGTCGGCTGCTATCTCTATGGTTGCAGGGGCATGGCCGACATAGTCGCCGTCGACCTGTATAGGGGTGGTGCCGTCGATCTCGACCCGGTCGGTCTTGAAATAGGCGGTATCCTTGAAGCCGAGGTGCACGCCCCTGAGAATGCCCAGCACATAGCGTATCAGAGAGAGCCTGCCCCGCTTGTGCGTTACGAAGACATAGAGGTGCGGATCGGTAAGACGGGCGTCTTTGGCGATCTGCAGCTTCCCTCCGTAGCACGCAGCCTTGCCGACGATCGCCGTATAGCCCAGCAGGGAGCGGTCCCTGTTTCTTACGGTGATCGGCGCCGGCCTGTACCCGAGGAGCACTTTGAGGCCGCTCAGTATATAGGCGCCCCTGCCCGAGAGCTTCTTCAGCTTTTCGTTCACCCTCATCACTACTTCACCGTCGAACCCAGCACCTGCCATCAGGAGGAAGTAGCGGGAGGCTGACCGTCCGGGGAGCGTAATCCTGCCGAGATGAACGCTCACCGGGGTCCCGGTGAGGGCGATGTCGAGGGCGCTCTCGAGGTCATGGGGGATCGACAGCTCATAGGCGAGCACCGAGGTCGTCCCGAGCGGGAGTATCGCCATGGGCGCTTCCGAAAAGACGAGGCCGTTCGCCACTTCGTTGTAGGTGCCGTCACCGCCTGCGGCAATCACCAGGAGCGGGTTGTCGCGGGAGTGGCGGGCTGCGGCGCGGCGGGCGAAGGACACGGCATCGCCCCGCTTTTCGGTAAGCAGCAGCTCGACATCGCAGCCGCGGTCGTTGAGCAGGCGTACCGCCCTGCGGACCTTCTCGAGTGCGCCGCCGCCGGCAACGGGATTGCCGATGACCACGATCTGCCTGTATGCTCTTTCCATCGGGAGTCTGTTCCTCTGTGCCTCTTGCCGGGACAGGGTATTTTACCAGAAGGCGGGGCTCCGGCTGCGATCAGAAAAAAAGAGAGAGGCAGGCGCTGCCTGCCTCTCTCAGGGTGGGGCTGTACGCTTCCGGTGCTACTGCATTCCCAGGAAGGCCCTGCCCATGAATACGGCTATTTCGCTCCGGGCGATAGTGCCCCGGGGAGAGAAGGCGCCGCTGGCTCCGGTGATGTCGTCGGCCTTCAACTTCTGTACGTATTTGAAGAAGTAGCTCGTTGCCGGGACATCGCTGAAATACGGCGTCTGGGGATAGGCGAAGTTCTGGCCGTATTTCGCCGCGACGATGAAGGCTGCCATCGAATCTCTCGTCAGCGGGTCGTTGGGTCGGAAGGTCCCGTAGGACTCGGTGATGCCGGCGTCCTTGAGCTTCTGGATGTACTTGAAGAAGAAGCTCGTTGCCGGGACATCGCTGAAATGCGGCGTCTGGGTGTAGGTGAAGTTCTCACCGAACTTTGCCCTGACGATCTGCACCGCCATCTGTGCCCTCGTTATATTATCGTACGGGCAGAAGAGGCTGGGCGCACACCCGGTAGCGATCCCTTTCTCGGCAACGGCTGTAATGAAGGCGGATGTCCAGTGAGTGTAATTGACATCGGTGAAAGTGACGCCGCCTGTCGGGGGAGGCGTTGTGGTCGGAGGAGGGTTCGTAGTAGGAGGAGCCGTCGGCGGCGGAGGAGGCGGAGGAGGCGGAGGAGGAGTGGACGCTGCGCCGAGAGCGACCTGTACGGTCTGGTTGCCGCTGATGGTGGCGGTCTTCGTCGCACTGAGGCCATCCTTGGTCACGATGATCGTATGCGGTGACCTGTCGAGTTTTATCTCCCTCTTCACCACGGCGCCACTCGAAACATTCGTGTGGGTGTACTGATGGATATCGGTCCGGATGGAGCCGGTGCTGCCGGTAATCCCATTGTATACTACGGTTCCGTTCTTATCTTTCACAACTACCGTGGCGCCGCCGAGGGGGGCGCCCGAGGCGTTCTTCACCGCTACCTCGAGACGCCAGGTCGCTTTGACCTCCTTTTTCCCCGTGCCCGAGAACTCGAGGGCGATGCTGCTCATCGAGGCCCCACCCTCGAATTTATTGCCGATGAAGTCACCGGTGCTGGGGAACGAGGAGTACTGGCTCTTGATGGTCCGGTAGCTCGCGTGATTGTCCTGCTTCACAAAGGTGTTGTCCACGAACTTCGGATAGCCGTTGGCCCACCCGTAGCTGTCCGAAAGCAGCACGTTGGCCCAGTTGCTTATCACCGTGTTGTTCCTGAATATCAGGTTCGGCGATTCGTTCAGGCAGACCACCGCAATGCCGGCCGCCTTCCCTGCTCCGTCGTTATTGGTGGCGATGATCAGGTTGTCATGAAACTCCGCCTTCTGGGCAGGATTGGGAAGCCCCACAAACAGTCCCCTGCCCCAGCTCTTCACTCCCGTGCCGTTATAGTTGTTCGAGGCCTTCACGATGAAGGTGTTGTACATCACCTCCACATTGTTATTGCCCCACGTCATCCTGAGCCCCGCAGAGCCCGTGTCCCCGTACTCGCTGCCCCACCTCGTGTTCTGTACCTCCACGTAGTTGGAGTAGACCTTCACGTCATCGCCCGGCCAGATGCCGATCGGATGCACTCCCCGGCCGAAGATCTTGTTGTGGTGGATGGCCCCTCCCTTGGTGCCCATGGACTGCCCGATACCCGAGGAGTTGGTGGCATTGCTGTCGACCGTGACCTCGTTATTGTACACCTGGGAGGACCCGGCCACCCGGATGCCGACGTGCCGTGTCCGCTTGATCAGGTTATGGTGGATATGGGCATTGGCCAGAGCCGCCCTGATCGAATCGATGCCCTGGTGCCGGTTGGTGACGGTGGAGCCCAGGTCATTGATCGTATTGTGGTGCACATGGGGGGCCTTGCCCCAGTGCAGGAAGATGGCCGTGGTGTCGGGCGCACGGTAGGTGATATCGAGCCCGGCGAGCTCCACATTCCAGCTGTCGTAGGCATAAATGGGGTTGCAGTTCTTGCCCACGCCCGACTGCCCTGTGCAGGAGCCTGCGCCCTGCTGGATAGTGCCGTTGAGGATGGCGACATTGCTCCGGCTGTAGCCGTCGATGTGGACGCCGTAGGCGGGGGTGCCGTTGGCGTTGCCGTAGGTGACCTTCTTGCCGTTGAGGTTCAGGGTGATGTTGGAGCCCTGAATGGTGAAGGCGGTGCCGTTAGCCACGACATCGTTCATCAACACGTATTCGGTGTTGGACTGGTTCAGTACGCCCGGTGCGGTGATCTGTTTGGTGTAGGTGCGTGCGGGTTTGGGAACAGTGGCTGCCCCTGCCCCTGTGACCATGTCCCTGGTGCCCAGCTCGTACGCATACCCTACCGATGCCGCCACGAGCAGGACCATCGCAAGAACCCCGATGATCAGATACTTCTTCATTCCTTTCCTCCTTCAGAATCGAAATAACACTTGTCGGGAGGACTTGCAAGGTATGTGCCAGGAGGACAGTGGCTCTGTAAGTACCTGATCCCGCATGCGACTGTTCTTGCGAGACGTGAGGGAAGGCTCTTCTTTGTAGTGTTTTCCCTACGACGTCATCGAGACGGAAGCGCTGCACCGCGGGAAGGAGCTTCGCCGCCAGACGTATTTACCTCATAGGGAGGTGTATGAACGTACCTACATCGGGAGAGAGGGAGTACTATTTTTTCCCGGCGCAGACTATAACGGGCGCGGTTTCGAGATAGGCGATGAGAGGGGCTATCGCCGTATCCTCACGAATGAAGAAGATACGCCCTCCCCGCAGGTCGCCCGGCTTTTTTATGTGAGGGATTCTCACATACCCTCCCTGTTTTGAAGCGATATAGCCGGTGGTGTAGCCGGGGTCGTCGGATATGCAGAGCTCTGCCACGATGTCGGGGTGAGCGGCGACTTTCGATGCGAGCGTAAGGGCCTCTCTCACTATGGAAGTGTTGAGGCGCGCTGACGCGAGTCTTCGGCCGAGCAGGGGCAGGGAGCTCTTTTCGATACCGAGGCGGGAGACCCTGACCCCGCGCTGCCGGTCGGGCTCTGCACGAGCCCCTGACCGAATCCGTACCAGTGCGGCGCCCCGCATCACCGGCTGAGCGGTAACTACCCGCAGCGCGTTCGTAACAGCCTTCTTGGTAATGCCGAGAGAGCGCAGCATCTGAACGATGAGGCTGCGCGCCTCATCCGGCGAGGCGCAGGATGCCGTCGATACCGGAAGAAGAGGCGCCCTGAGCGGGCTATCCCCGACCTCCTCGATGGTAATTACCACCTTGTCAGGCTTTCCTCTCGGATGCTGCAGCGCTCTCTGCAGGTAGCGGCGGACCGCCGGGGAGAGCTCCGACTCCTCGTAGAGCCCCTCGGCGCCGGAGACGTGTACCTCATTGGCCGGGGCTCTTTTCCTTCCGGCCCTCTTCGATGCCCGCATGCGAATGTTCCACATGCGAGATTATACCGTCCCGGCCGGAGAAAGGTGAAGTCCCGCAAGGCCGGGCGGGCTGCGATGGCGCCCTGCCGCGCTTTCCAATAATAGTGGCCGACAAGGGTGGCCGGTAAAAGTGGGATGACAATAGTTCGAACGGCGTGGTATAAAGAAGCAACGCAGGTAATCACTCCGGCATCGAAGTGGGGGGCCATTATGGAAAACGCCGGGCATAATGTCGGACCTATTCTCGTCATCGACCGGTGCGGCGCTACCGGGGAGGTATTGGAAAAGACGTTCGGGAGCTCGTATCGCCTGTTGCTCGCCGCTTCTGCAGCTGAAGGCTTGCGCATGCTTTCTCCCGATGTAAGGCTCGTTATCCTCGACCTTACTCTTCCCGACCGGGACGGCATCGAAGTGCTGGAGGGCATAAAGAGGGAGTACCCTTCGATACCGGTTATCGTGACGACACCATGCGGGACAGAAGAGCTCTGCATGAGGGCGTATCAGGCGGGTGCGCGGGATTATATCAGAAAGCCCTTTACCGCCGAAGAGCTGCTCATGGCTATCGAGGCGCTTCTGACCATAGGCATCGACAGCCAGAAACGGAAACATATCCCTGTTACTCCCGCTCCGGCAAAGAGCGAGAGAGCGCCCTCTATACCGCCTCATATACTCCGGGGAGTGATAAGGGTGAAGGAGTTCATAGAGAATAATTATGCCGCATCGCTCGACCTCCCCGGCGCCTGCAGATTGTCCTCGATAAACAGGACCTACTTCTGCCGTTATTTCAAGCTGCTTACCGGACACTCGCTCAAAAGCTACCAAAACCATATCAAGGTCCGGAAGGCGCTGGAGCTTCTCCTGGAGCTCGATCTCTCCGTAACGGATATCGCCCGCATGGTGGGCTATGATGACGCAAACTACTTTTCCACCATCTTCAAGAAGATCACCGGCGCCTCTCCCCGGCATCGCAAACCCTCCCCGTAGTTTTTGCAAAAAACGAAGAAAGTTTTGACGAAACTCAAGGTATGCCGTTGCCTGAGCTGGTAAGCTGGACATCAGATGCGCCACGCTGCCGGTGAATGCTCTTTCCGGTGTCCGAACGTATGAACAGTGCTCACAGGAGAGGTGAAGCGATGAGCAAGAAAAGACCGCATCGAGTGATTATGATGCCGGGACTCTTAATTTTTTTCCTGTTGTATATGACGGTATCGCTTGCAGCAGCCGATCCTTTTCCGACGGCTCCTGTAACCTTCAGCGATGATTTCAGTACCAACACGATCAGTCACTACACGATTGTGAACACCTGGACAGAGGGAGGGACCGGCAGCGTTCTCCATGACCTCACCAATCAGAGGATGCGTGTCCTGACGGGAGATAACATCGGGCTGCAGTTCTCCCATCCCGTGCCGACGGTCGACAGCGGTATCTTCACCATGGATTTCCTCCCTGCTGAGAAGTTTCCTCTCGGCGGGCGGATATATATACGATTGATTCAAGACGAGCATACCTTCTATGAGCTGTACAACTCGGACGGATATGCTCCCGGCTGGATAAGCAAGCGGGTCAACGGCCAGGAGGTGGACAAGGCTCTTTTCACGAACGGGTACATCCAGAATATGAACTATACCGTTATGATCACCTTCAGCCCGGAATCGACAATAGTGGAGGCCTTTGGCCAAGTGCTCACGTTACAGGGGGACACCAGCAGCATTATGGTCGGCAGCTTTTCGGTCGAGGTATCGCAGCAGAATGCCTACTTCGATACCATCTCGATGGTCAGCGATGCTCCTCCTCCGCCTTCACCTTCACCGGTGGGTACACTAGTGATCAACGGCGATGCGGCTTCCACCGACAGCACATCGGTGGACCTGACTCTGAGCTGCAGTGGCACGAATGGCTGCTTACGGATGAGATTCAGCAATGATGCGGTATTCTGGTCGACACCCGAGGCGTACGATGATTCGAGGACATGGATTCTGTTGCCCGGTGATGGCACAAAGACCGTATATGCGATGTTTCAGGATGGTATGGGAAACTGGTCGTCAGCTCCCTCCCACGATACAATCGTGCTGAACACGGGATATGAGCTAGGGACCAAGGAGATGGTCACCGGGGCAGGGGCAGCCACTGTTCCCAAACCCGCACGCACCTACACCAAACAGATCACCGCACCGGGCGTACTGAACCAGTCCAACACCGAATACGTCCTGATGAACGATGTCGTGGCTAACGGCACCGCCTTCACCATCCAGGGCTCCAACATCACCCTGAACCTCAACGGCAAGAAGGTCACCTACCTCAACGCCAATGCCTCGACCGCCTACGGCGTCCACATCGACGGCTACAGCCGGAGCAATGTCGCCATCCTCAACGGTACGATTCAGCAGGGGGCGGGCAGCTGCTCCGGCAATCAGAACGGCTACGGCTGCAACCCCCTCTACGCCTATGAGACCTTCTTTATTGAAGTCGGTGGTCTCGATATTACCTGGAGGGCGGCAGATACCGGGGGCATCTATCTGCATTGGGGCGGCTCGATAGGCGGCGCCCATGTGCACCATAATACCCTGAACGACCAGGGTACGGTGGTTACGAACCGCCACCAGGGAGTCGCAGCCATAAGGGCTGGAACGATCATCGGGTCAAGGATCCACCACAACCTTATCAAGAGGACCCGACATATCGGGATAGGGCTGGGCAACAGTTCCGAAGCGTACAATAATGAAATCACCATTGACAGCTGCGCTACCAACTCCTTCGGGGTAGTATGCGGTCCGGTGAGCAATTTCGTCGTGTACCACAATAAGATAGCTGGTATGGGCGAGCATCCTATCGGTATCGCCTGCCTCGGCGATCAGAGCGTTACACCCCCGGCAGCGTGCAGCAATGGAACGATATACTCGAACTACACCGAGACACAGAACACGAAGACGAGCGCAGAATACGGCAATGCGGGGTCGGCGGGGTTCAGGACGACATGGGGCGCCGACAACATCGAAGTCATGTACAACACCTTCGTCGTCAAAGCCGGAAATTACAATAACACCGGCTTTATCAGCTGGGGGAGGGCTTTGTGGGTGGGCCTCCCTGTTTCTACACAGAAGGCCGAATTCCACGACAACGTTATCGTCGCCAATAACAATGACGGAGTCGGGAAGGCGGCCGGTATAGCCGTGGTCTGCCTGAATGAATCCCCGAACCTCATATTCAGAAACAATACCGTAACCAGCAACTGGGCCAATGCCCTGCTTTCCGACAGCTATGGCTATTCAAAAGGCTATCCCTTGTTCATCGACAACATCCTGGTGAAGCAGGACAGCTGCGGCAGCTACCGGACCATCAAGAGCGATTATCTCTATTATGTGAGCACCGGGGCTTTTATCAGTAACGACATGCAGGGCGGCGCCTCCATGGATAGCATCAATCTGCAGTTCTCTTCGACAGAGAAGAAAGAGATCAAGGCAGGCTGGCACCTGACTGTCTTCGTAAAGGACGGTGGAGGCGCTCCGGCAGCCGGAGCCACAGTGACGGTCCGGGATGTCGACAGCGCCGTCGTCTTCACCGGAACTGCGGACGGCAGCGGAAAAGTAAGCACTACCCCCGGAACAATCCAGTACTTCCATACAAACGTGGAGAACGGGGTGGTAGTGAGCAGAGAGATCAAGGACATCAAAACACCGCACACCGTCACCGCTGCCAGCGGCGGCCTGAGCGGCTCGGCAACCGTGTCTCTCGATGGAGATAAGACGGTTACCGTAACGATACAATAGAGCAGAAGCAGGCAGTGGGGGGCGGAAGCCGGCGTGAACGGGCTGCCGCCCTTTTCTTTCTTCCCCGCCTTTACAAAGAATCCTGCCGGCGAGTAAAATGGTTAAATGAAATCAATAAGAATCGCCTTGTGCCAGATCAACCCCACCGTGGGCGATCTCAGGGGGAATACGGAGAAGATCATCGATCATATCGGGCATGCGGCTAAGTACTGCCCCGATATCATCGCCTTCCCCGAGCTCGCGGTCACCGGCTATCCCCCGGAAGACCTGCTCCTCAAGCCGCAGTTCATCCGGGACAACCTGAGCGCCCTCGAAGAGATCCGGGAGAGCGCCGGGGACGCCCTGGTCATCGTGGGCTTCGTCGACCGGCGGGATGATATATACAATGCAGCGGCCCTCCTCCACCGGAAGAGAGTGGTCGACATCTATCACAAGATACACCTCCCCAACTACAGCGTCTTTGACGAGTACCGCTACTTCCAGTCCGGAACGCGGTGTCCCGTCTACCGGATGGAAGACATTACCTTCGGTTTCACTATCTGCGAGGACATCTGGTTTCCCGAGGGCCCGGCAGCGGTGCAGGCGCTGGCCGGCGCAGAGGTGATCATCAATATCAATGCCTCTCCTTACAGTATCGGCAAGCCCGCGTTCAGGGAGCGTATGATCGCCACCCGCGCTGCGGACAACAGTGTCATTGCTGCTTACCTGAACACCGTGGGCGGGCAGGACGAGCTGGTTTTCGACGGGCAGAGTTTCGTTGCAGACCAGAACGGCGATATCATCGCCAGGGGCAGGGCATTCGAAGAAGACATGGTCGTTGTCGATCTCGATCTCGACGCGGTCTTCATGCGGCGGCTCCACGACCCGCGGAGAAGGCAGCAGGTGAGGGCGCTGCCGCATTCGATGGTCGAAAGGATAACGGTCGAAAGGGCCGCCGGAAAGCCCCGCGGGGAGAGGCCGGAGTGCCCTGCCCGCATCCCGCTGTCCAGCCTGCCGCATCCGGGCAGCGTGGTCGAGGAAGAGGTCTATCAGGCCCTGGTCCTCGGCACCCGGGATTATGTGCGGAAGAACGGGTTTGAAAAGGTCTGCATAGGGCTGAGCGGCGGCGTCGATTCTTCCCTCGTCGCGACCGTTGCCGTCGATGCCGCAGGCGCGGAGAACGTGACCGGCATATTCATGCCCTCTCCCTATTCCTCAAGGGAGAGCAGGGAGGATGCCGAGGCGCTCGCCCGCACTCTCGGGATAAGGATGCTCGAGGTGCCGATCACGCCCGCTTTCGAGGCCTATCTGGCGATGCTCGAGCCGGAATTCAGGGATATGCCGGCCAATGAGGCGGAAGAGAACCTGCAGGCGCGCATCAGGGGAAATATATTGATGGCGCTTTCGAACAAATTCGGCTGGCTCGTGCTGACCACCGGCAATAAATCGGAGATGAGCGTGGGCTACGCAACGCTCTACGGCGATATGGCGGGCGGGTTTGCGGTGATAAAGGATGTTCCCAAGGTGCTGGTCTACCGCCTCTGCAGGTGGAAGAACCGGAAGGAGGGGCGTGACGTTATCCCCGAGCGCGTTCTCGTCAAAGAGCCGACCGCCGAGTTGCGGCCGAACCAGAAAGACACCGACAGCTTGCCGCCCTACGACATCCTCGACCCCATTCTCAAAGCGTACATCGAAGAGGACAGGAGCTTCGGCGAGATCGTCGGCCTGAACCCTGACTTCAGCGCCGACAGGATAGCGAGAGTGATACGGATGGTCGATACGAGCGAGTACAAGAGGAGGCAGGCGCCTCCCGGCGTCAAGATCACCCCCCGTGCCTTCGGCAGGGACAGGAGATTTCCGATAACCAGCAGGTACAAGAGCTATTAGCTATGGAAGCCGGGCGTCACGTGTCGAGCGTCAAAGATCAGGAACCGGAAGAAAGAGCGCAGAAGATGGAGGCAGCACCGAGAGCGCGTGCGAGGTTCTTTGTCGTTTTATGTCTCTCGGTTGTACTCGCTTCATCGGAAATTGCCTCAGCTGGGGATACGAAGGCTCCTGCCTTCCAATTCAGCAAGAACCCTCAGATACAGCAGGTAAAACCGAGAAAGCCGGTGAAGATAAAGCTTCACCGCAACGGGAAGGGCGAGTACCAGTGGGATATCTCGGGTGACAACCCGGATGATATCGTCAGGGCCGACGAGCGCTTGAGGAAATTATTGAAAGTAGAAGATAATAAAGACAAGTAAGAAGTAAGAAGTAAGAAGTAAGAAGTAAGAAGTAAGAAGTAAGGAGAAGGGGGAGCTTACGGGAGCTCTTTTATTCTGGCTCCTGTTTTTACTTCCTACTTCTCGGTTCCCACTTCTTACTTGTCACTTCTCACTTCTTACTTTTAACTTTTCATTTCGAGGAGGACTCATGGAGAGATTTACGATCAGCGAGGTGCTCGAACAGGCGGTACAGACGGAGAAGCTGGGGTATCAATTCTATACAGCGATGACCGAAAGGTTTAAAAAGGATGAAGGGCTGGCGAAGCTCTTCGGGACTCTTGCCGAGAAAGAGGTGCGCCATGAAAAGACCTACCGTGAGCTGATGGGCATGGTAGGAGACGCAGTGCCCGAGGGATGGGACGAGGTCGCTCAATACCTGCGGGCGATCATCGAGTCGGAGTTCTTCCTCGGGAAGAACAAGTCGCTCCCGTCGATGGAGCATATCAAGAGCGTCCGTGACGCCGTCGACTTCGCCATCGGCTTCGAAAAGGAGACGCTCCTCTATTTTTACGGAGTGAGGGATGCCGTGAAAGAAAAGGAGCTGGTCGAGGAGATCATCAACGAGGAGAAGAGTCATATCATGTGGCTCAATGCCTTCAAGAGCACCCTCTCGAAAGAATAGTTCGGAGATGTTTTTACTGACGGCAGGGGGGCTGCAGAAAAGCCTCTCCAAAGCGATGAAAATATTTATCACTTGGCCTTAAAGGCTAATCGCTAAAGGTGCATATCTGGTTTTCCAGTAAAGCTATAGATGTGGTTAGCTAATACTTCAAGGTATCGCTGGGAGAGGCTTTTCTGCAGCCCCCCTGCCGTCAGTTTCCATGAATGAGGAGGAATGGCGATAGGAACGCTCTACATCGTCGCAACGCCGGTCGGCAACCTCGAGGATATCACGCTACGGGCGTTGAGGGTTCTGAAGGAGGTGGACCTCATCGCCGCGGAAGATACCCGGCACTCCCTCAAACTGCTCAACCACTACGGCATTACGAAGCCGCTCATGAGCTACTGGTCCGAGCGCGAGAAGATACAGGCGGTGCGGATACTCGAGGCGCTCAGGAGCGGCCGTTCGGTGGCGCTCATCTCGGATGCAGGGACGCCCGGCATCTCCGATCCCGGCGCGGTCTTGATCAGGAGCGCGATCGGGGAGGGGATACCGGTGGTGCCGGTCCCCGGCCCTTCCGCCCTCATCGCCGCGCTTTCGGCATCGGGCCTCGCCACGGATGAATTCACCTTTATCGGCTTTCTGCCGCCCAAGGATATGCAGCGCCGGAAAAAACTCGACGAGCTGAAGCATGAGCCGAGGACACTGATTTTTTACGAGGCGCCCCACCGGCTGGTCGATACGCTCTCTGCGCTGTATGCTGTTTTCGGCGACCGGCAGGCGGTCGTCGCGAAGGAGCTGACCAAAATGCATGAGACGATGCTGCGGGGACGCCTCTCCGGCATTCTCGACGAGCTCGGCAGAGCCACGATAGCGGGAGAATATGTGATCATGGTGGAGGGCAGCGCCCGGGAACGGGCGGGCATGGAAGAGGCGCTGGAAGAGGTGAGGCTGCTCATGAAAAAAGGGAAGGGCCGCAAAGAGGCGGTCAGGATAGTGGCTGAGGAGTACGGGCTCGGCAAGAAGGAGCTCTACGATAAAAGCCTCGGAGAATAGCTCCTGCCTGTTCTATTGTCTCCTGGTCGCGATATCTGATAGACTTCCCTATGCCATACAGCACCATACCTGCTCCTGTTACTCCAGAGGAAAAGCTCTACCAGCTCATTATCAGCAGGCTCAACGGTGCTGACCTGGCGACCGAGGAGTATCGAGAGCGCCTCGAGGCGCTTGTCGCGAAGGGCATCGGCGGCTTCATTATCTTCGGGGGCGAACGGGAAGAGGTAACAGAGCTCGTACGGAAGCTCCAGTCACGCGCCCGAATACCCCTGTTCATCGCCTCCGATGTCGAGCGGGGGGTGGAGCAGCAGATCAGGGGAGCGACCCCGTTCCCCTGCCCCATGGCGATGGCAGCGGCGGTCCGCCGTGAGCGGCAGGATGAGGTAATCCTGCTCGAGGACGCGCTCAGGGCGTTTGCCGCCGAAGCTCATGAGGTGGGCATCACGATGCCGCTCATCCCGGTCATGGACGTGAACCGCAACCCCGATAATCCCATCATCTGCACCAGGGCCTTTTCAGATTCTCCCGACGTCGTCTCGTGGTTCGGCGCGCGCTATATCCGGGCGCTCGAGGCATCGGGGCTCCTGAGCTGCGCCAAGCACTTCCCGGGGCACGGCGATACCGCCACCGATTCACATATTGAGCTGCCGGTCATCGGGAAGAGGTATGAGGAGCTGAGGGATACGGATGTCGCCCCGTTTGTCGAGGCGATCAGGGCCGGAGCAGGCAGCATCATGGTCGGGCACCTGGCGATCCCTGCGCTCGATACCAGGCCGGCGAGCCTTTCCCGCCGGATCGTCACGGAGCTGCTGCGCGAGCAGCTCGGCTTCGAGGGACTGGTCCTTACCGACGCCCTGAATATGAGCGCGCTCCGCGACTTCGGCGATGTGCCGGTCGAGTGCCTTACTGCGGGGGCCGATATACTCCTCCACCCGCACGATGCGGATTCGACCGTTCCGGACCTTGCGCGTGCCATCGAAGCAGGCAGGCTGCCGGAAGAGACGGTGAACAAGGCGGTGGATCGGATTATCGCGTCAAAGGAGCGCTATGCCGCGAAGAGCAGCTATGGAAGTGTTGTCGACAGCGAGAAGAGCAAGGCGCTCTCGCGAGAGCTCACGGAGCGTTCGATCACCCTGGTAAAGGGTACTCCCGGGTGCCTGCCCCTCTCTGCCGGGGACCGGGAATGTCTTATCCTGGGCGGCGATAAGTTCTACGATATCGCGCCGCTGAGGGCTTATTTCGAAACGGTTGCACCCCTCTCTTCGGACTATCCGCCCCGGAGAGAGCGGGTGATAATCGCCCTCTTTACGAGCGTTACCGCATGGAAGGGGACCTCGGGCATCGAGGAGCGGGAGCGGCACTATCTCTCGGAGCTGATAAAAGGGGCCCGGAAATCGATCGTCATCTCCTTCGGGAGCCCCTACGTTTTGCGCTATTTTGATGAAGCTGATATACTAATTGCGGCGTACGAGGGAACCAGGCAGGCGCAGAGTGCGGTGGTCACCTGCCTCACAGGGGAGGCGGTATTCAGAGGGGAGCTTCCGGTCGCCCTTTATCCGGGGTGATCGCACTATACAAGTTCGGGGGAACGTGCCATGGAGGAGGATAAGAGCTTCAAAGCGCTTTCCGGGAAATGCTGTCCCCGGTTCGGCGAGATCGCCGTCGAGATGGGGTTTATAACCCCGGAGCAGCTCAGGCAGGCTCTGGCAGAGCAGGTGGACGACGATATCGCCCATAACCCTCACCGGATTATCGGCAGCATCTTTTTCGAGAAAGGATGGATGACGTACAAGGAAATAGAGGCGGTGCTGCAGCACCTCTTTTCGGAAAGGAGAAAGGCCTCCTAGAAAAAGCCTTCAGCCCCCTGGCCATACTACCCCGGCGCCGCACACCATGACATCCCATCGATTGAGGAAGTATCAGAACCGTTATGCATCGTGACGTTGCCCCGTACCTCGAAGTCTTCCGGAGCCGCCGCATCTCCGCGATCATGCTGTTCGGCTTCTCTTCCGGCCTGCCCCTTGCGTTGACCAGCGGCACCCTCCAGGCATGGATGGCGGTGGCCGGCGTCGACCTGAGGACCATCGGCGTCTTTGCGCTGGTCGGCATGCCGTATACCCTCAAGTTCCTCTGGTCGCCGCTCATGGACCGTTTCGTCCCTCCGCTGCTCGGGAGAAGGCGCGGCTGGATCGTTATCACCCAGATCGCCCTCATGGCCGGTATCGCGGCAATGGCGTTCAGCACGCCGGAGCAGGCGCCCCTGCTGCTCGGCATCCTCGCCCTCGCAGTCGCCTTCAGCTCCGCATCGCAGGATATCGTTATCGACGCCTACAGAACGGACGTGCTCCACGAAAAAGAGCGGGGTGTGGGCGCGGCGGTATTCGTGCTCGGCTATCGCATCGCTATGCTCGTCTCCGGCGCCCTGGCGCTCATCATGTCGGATACTATCGGGTGGCAGAACACCTATCTCGTTATGGCGGTCCTGATGGCGCTCGGGATGGTTTCTGCGTTATGGGGACCGGAGCCGGAGCAGGCGGTGGCGCCTCCGAAGAGCCTGCAGGAAGCGGTGGGGGGGCCGCTGAAGGACTTCTTCTCCCGCTCCTCGGCCCTGGTGCTGCTGCTCTTGATCGTGCTGTACAAGCTCGGCGACGCCTATGCCGGTACGATGACCACGGCCTTTCTCATACGCGGGCTGGGGTTTACCGCTACCGATGTGGGCACTATCAATAAAGGGCTGGGCCTGGTCTCTCTCGTGATAGGCGCCATGTTCGGGGGCGCGCTCATGGTGCGGCTCGGGCTCCTCCGGTCGCTCCTGCTGTTCGGCGCGCTCCAGGCGGTCTCGAACCTCTCGTTCATGCTGCTCGCCTGGATCGGCAAGAGCTACCCGATGATGATTTTTGCCGTCGCTTTCGAGAACCTGAGCGGCGGTATGGGCACCGCGGCCTTCGTCTCCCTGCTCATGTCGCTCTGCAACCAGCGCTACAGCGCGACGCAGTACGCGCTCCTCTCTTCCCTCGCCGCCCTGGGGCGCATCGTGATCGCGCCGACATCGGGCTTCCTGGTCGAGTCGATCGGGTGGGCCCCGTTCTTCTTCATCACCACCCTCGCCGCCCTGCCGGGCCTCTGGCTGCTCTGGCAGATGCGCGCCACCGTTGCCCGGCTGGTACGGGAGACAGCGTAATTTACTTCGGCCTGAGCACGACGATTCCCGGCTTGCCGGCGATGTAGCCGCTGAACTCCTGGTCGACCACTTTCCGATTGGTCTGCGCTGACGACGCATGGCGTAAAAGGAGGGAGGTGTCCTCTCTTACGAGAATGCCTACATGGGAGACATCGAGGCCCGGCTGCGGGGAGTATATCCCGATATAGTCTCCGTTCCTCAAGGCATCGAGCACCGCTTTATCGACATGCCCGGAAGGCAGATAGGTGATGTCCCGCTCGACCGGCGGCATGCCGGGCAGAAAGGAGGTCCCGTCCTCCTTCCGGTTCAGGCATTTCCGGACGCTCCGGGCCTTTTCTCCGCCGATAACGCCCGTGACATCGCTGACGGAGCCGGCATTGAAGACGGACCAGTCGGTAAAGAAATGGTTCCTGTTGCTGTACGCGACAATCCCCGACCGGTACCGCACCTCCCTCACCATCGCCGTGAACTCCTCAAAGGAGCGCGCCCGCCGCAGGGCCTCGATGTAATCGATGAAGGTGAAACAGTCGACGCCAGCGAGATCGATCGTCAGGACTTCCGGCTCCGAGGCAGAACCGGTCAGCGTCGATTCCCGGTAGGGCGTGCCGATAAAGGGGCGGGAGAGAGAGACGATCCGGTCGCCGGTATCCCTTATTCCGGAGGAGGCGCGGAGCAGGCCTTCCAACGATGCTTCGGTCCAAGGGCCTAAATTGATGCTTATTTCCTTCTTGCCTTTCACTTCCCGTCTCTTACTTCTCACTTTTCTTCCCCTTGACATTATGCTGCATTCGCCGCGCTTTTAGCCATACCTTCAAGCGTGGTATCATAGCTCAATGAGCATCATCGATATCCATGTCCACGGGCTCGGAGGGTACGACGTCCGGACCTCCGACGAGGAGCATCTCCTCAGGATAGCGGAGCTGCAGGCGGCTGCAGGGGTCGACGAGATCGTCCTTACCCTCTATCCCTCTTCCGTTCCGGTGATGCGCGAGCAGATGAGGGTCGTCAAAAGGGCGATGGAGAGACAAGAAGACGGTAACGCGTTATCCGTAACGAGTGATGAGTTAAAGAATAAGGAAGAATCCTTGGACGCATTACGCATTACGCATCACTCATCACGGTCTTCAAATGCGGCGCGGATTGTCGGCGTCCATCTCGAAGGGCCGTTCCTGAATCCCGCCAAGTGCGGCGCCTTGAATGCGATGACCTTCCTCGAGCCGGCGGAGTATCGACTGGAGGAACTGCTCGAGGGGTTCGAGGATATGGTCAGGATCGTGACGGTCGCTCCTGAGCTGAAAGGGGCGGCAGGACTTATCAGGGCTCTCGCGGACCGCGGCATCGTTGCGAGCATGGGCCATTCCGATGCGACCTATGCCGAGGCCGAAGCAGGATTCAACGCAGGGGCAAAGGGCATCACCCACCTCTTCAATGCGATGCGCGGCTTTCATCATCGTGAGCCCGGGCTCGCCGGGTTCGGCCTCATGAACCCCGAAGTCTATGTCGAGGTGATCGCCGATCCCTATCACCTCCATCCCGGGGCGCTCGAGCTGGTGCTGAAGGCGAAACGTCCAGACAGGGTCATTCTCGTCTCCGACATGGTCAGGGAGTCGAAATCCTCATCGCGGACGGAGGCGGTTGCAGACCGGCACGGCAGCCTTATCGGCGGCAGCATGAGCATTACCGAAGCTGCCGAGCGGCTCGTGGCGCTCGGGTGCGGGCGCAGCGCGGCGATGGACTTTATCACCGGGAACCCCGCGAGGTACATAGGACGATCGGAGTAAGTGATGAGTAAAGAAATAAAGCTGAGTACTAGAGAGAGCACTGGGGGAGGGGGCGGGGTATGGTATGCGAGCGGTATGGTGAGCTTGCAGGAGGACAGGGATGTCCCCCTTATCTGATAAATGGCGAGCCTCCTCGGAGGTCGCATCGACCGAGAACGGGGTCCCCGAAGATCGTATGATCTTTGGGGTACAGTTGAGTCGAGC
>JBFMHE010000014.1 GCA_040752355.1 Nitrospirota bacterium
TGGGAGACCTCGCCGTCAACATAGCGGAGCGCGCCCTGGAGCTCAACGAGGAGCCGCTGCTGAAGCCCTACATCGATATTCCCCGGATGAGCCAGATCTCGCAGGGCATGACGAGGGACGCCCTCGACGCCTTTGTGGAGCGGGACAAGCGGCTTGCGATGGACGTGATCATGCGGGACGATGAAGTGGACGACCTCAAGCACCAGATCCTGCAGGAGCTGCTCTTCTTCATGGTGCAGGACCCGAGCACCGCGACGAGGGCGATGAAGATCAGCTTCGTGGCCCAGTATCTGGAGCGCATCGCGGACCACGCGACGAACATCGCCGAGATGGTCATCTACCTGGTCGCCGGCAAGATCATCCGCCACATGCAGCACCCCGAGGAAGAGACCGCGAAGTAGTCACCGTCTCCCGGCGAGGAAGGCGGCGATCCCGTCGAGGGAGGCGACCGTATCGGCTGCGCCCAGCTCTATCGCCTTGCGCGGCATGCCGAAGACGATGGACGATGCTTCATCCTGGGCGAGCGTAGCGGCTCCTGCCTGTTTCATGGCGAGCAGTCCCCGGGCGCCGTCTTCCCCCATGCCCGTCAGGATAACCCCCACGGCATTCTTGCCCGCCTCCCTGGCTACGGAACGGAAGAGCACGTCCACCGAGGGCTTGACGAAGTTCACCGGCGGGCCGTCCATGAGCTCCGTGTAGTACAAGGCCCCGCGCCGTACGACGGTCATATGCACGCCGCCCGGGGCGATCAGGACCATCCCGCGTACGATGCGGTCGCCGGAGGACGCCTCTTTCACGTCCACGCGCGAAAGGGTGTCGAGACGCTCGGCAAAGGAGCGGGTAAAGACAGGGGGCATATGCTGGACGACGACGATACCGGGGGTCTCTTCCGGCAGGGCCGCGATGATCGCGGTGAGGGCCTGGGTGCCTCCTGTCGAGGCGCCGATGGCGATCATTGTATCGGTCGTCGCCATTCTCTGCGGGTCGAACTGCCGGGACAGGGGCCTGGACCGCTCCAGAGGCGGGGTCCGGTGGCGCGCCCGGACGGTTACCTGAGCCGCGACGCGTATCTTGCTGACGATCTCTTCACTCAGCCGGGTAATGCCGTTCGTGATATCGCTGCCCGGCTTTTCGACAAAATCGACAGCGCCGAGCTCGAGCGCCTTCAGGGTCGTTTCACACCCGCGGTGAGTGAGCGCGCTGACCATGATCACCGGGAGCGGCCGGGTGCTCATCAGCTGCTCGAGGAAGGCGAGCCCGTCCATGCGCGGCATCTCGACATCGAGGGTCAGGACATCGGGCTCGAGGTTCTGGATTTTGGACAGGGCGAAGATCGGGTCCTGCGCGGTGCCGACCACCTCGATGTCGCCGGTCTGGTTGAGTATCTCGGTGAGCAGGTGGCGCACGACGGCTGAATCGTCTATGACGAGCACGCGTATCTTCTTCCTTGTCATCATCCCTGTGCCTCGAAGCTCCTCCCCAGGCGTCCCCCCGGCCCCTCGTGACAGAGCAGGAGACCGGACGCTGCTTCGTCAGTTCTTGCGGTAGACCGTTATGAAGACCGGAACGAACTGCTCCTTATCGAACATCGTCTCGGAGTGGCCCAGGAAGAGATGCCCCTCGTCTGCGAGGTGGACATGAAACTTCGACAGTACATGCCGCTTCATCCCGTCGTCGAAGTAGATCATGACGTTCCTGCAGAAGATGATGTCGAAAGGATGTTTGAACGGGTAGGCCCCCTCTTTGAGGTTCAGCCGCCTGAACCGGATCATCTCCCGCAGGAAATCCTTGGCCCTGATCCGGCCCGCGTGTTCACCCGTTCCCCTAAGGAAGTAGCGCTCCACGACTTCCCGGGGGATGTCGTCGGGAATCTGTTCGCGCTCGTAAATCCCCGCCTGGGCGGTCTCGAGCACCCTGGTCGAGATATCGGTCGCGAGTATCCTGATGTCCCGAGAGCGGCTCTCGACGCCGCTCTCGTGAAGGGCCTCGTGTACCGTAACAGCAACGGAATAGGGTTCTTCCCCCGTCGAGCAGCCGGCGCTCCATATCCTGACGGTCTTCCGGCCGAGCAGGTCGGGGAGAATGGTTTTTCTCAGGTACTCGAAATGGTACTTCTCCCGGAAGAAATTGGTCGTGTTCGTCGAGACGCTGTTGAGCATCTGGATGAGCTCGCCCTCATCACTCCTGACCCGCTCGAAATAATCACGAAAGCCGGAGCAGCCGCACTGCTTCAGCCTGCGCGAGAGCCGGGAGACGAGGAGCCCCTTCTTGTTCTGCGTGAGCCGGATGCCGGCAACCGTATAGATGAGCTCCGCGAAGAGGGAGAACTCCTCATCACTGATGCCTTCCCGGAAGCGCTCTTCCGAAAGACAGACCGGCACTGCCGGCCTGCCGTGATCAGAACTCTTCAAAGCCCCCATTGCCGCCCTTCTTTTCTTTTACCGCAGCAGGCGCCGATGAGGAGAGCCCGGCTCCGGCGAGGGGGAGCGCCGGCTTGAGCTCCCTTGCCTTGAAGGAGGGCGGCGCAGCGCTCTCGGCTGTTCTCCTGTGCGGTATTCCTTTTTCCTCCTCCACCGTAAAGAAGGAGATGAGGCTGAGGAGCTCCTTGGCCTGGGAAGCGAGCTCCTCGGCGGCGGCAGCGGTCTCCTCCACCAGCGAGGCGTTCTGCTGGGTCGACTGGTCCACCTGCTCCATGGCCGTGTTCACCTGGTTGATCCCCGAGGCCTGCTCCGCAGCAGCAGCCGCCACCTCGTCCATGAGGTCCACCACCTTCTTCACTCCCGTGCCGATCTCCTCGAGCTTCACACTGAGCTCCTGGGCGAGCTGTACGCCCCGGGAGGTCTTCTCCACGCTGTCCTCGATCAGCCCGGTGATCTCCTTGGCGGACTGGGTCGTCCGCTGCGCCAGGCTCCTGATCTCCGAGGCGACCACGGCAAAGCCCTTGCCGTGCTCTCCTGCACGGGCAGCCTCGACCGCTGCATTCAGGGCGAGCAGGTTCGTCTGGAAGGCGATCTCCTCGATGACGTTGGAGATGGTGGCGATCTTCCCGGAGGAGCGGTTGATCTCGTCCATGGCCCTGATCGTATCGCCCATCACGGTGCTGCCGGACTCCGCGAGGGTCTTGGTGCCCTGGGCGAGCTTGTTGGCCTCGCGGGCGTTCTCGGCGGTGTGCCTGATCGAGGCGGACATCTCCTCCATGGTCGAAGAGGTCTCCTCGACCGAGGCCGCCTGCTCGGTGATGCGCTGCGAGAAGTTCTGGTTCGCCTCGGCGATCTGGTCCGCTGCCGCCGATACCTGCCCCGACGACTCCTTCGTCTGGGTCACGATGCGCTTCAGGTCAGCGGCCATGCTCGCCATCGCCCTGAAGAGCTCTCCTATTTCGTCCTTCGAGGCGCTCGTGATCTCGCCGGTCAGGTCGCCGCCGGCGATGCGATGGGCTACGGCGACCGATTCCCGGAGCGGCCGTGAGATGAGGCGGGCTATCGCGCCGTAGAGCAGGACGGCAAGGGCCACGACGAGCACGATGCTCGCGCCGATCACGTAACGCCTCAGGATGATACCGTCCTTATGGAACTCTCTCATGTAGCTCCCGCCGCCGATCACCCAGTCCCAGTTTTTGAAGTACGTATAGACGACGATCTTCTCCCGTGCGCTCGTCTCGCCCAATTCCTTGTTGATCCAGGGATAGTAGATGACGCCGTCCTTCTTGTCGAGTATCTCCCTGATGAACTCCCGCCCGTTGCCGTCCTTTGTGTTCAGGATGTTCTTGCCCTCCTGAGCGGGATGGATGACGAGGGTCCCGAACTCCTTTCCCGCCTTTGCGTCGAGGGCGTAGACATAGCCGGTGTCGCCGATCTTGAGCGACCGGATTTTATTCTTCAGCGCCTTCAGCCCCTCGGTGAAGTCGAGACCTACGAAGAGAGCGCCGATGACGTTCCCGTGATCGTCCTTGAGCGGGGTGTACTTGGTCATGTAGTCCCTGCCGAAGAGCGTCGCCTTCCCGGTGTAGGGCTCACCCCTGAGAAGGCTGGCGCAGGCGGGATGCGCCCGGTCGAGGGCGGTGCCGACGGCCCTGGCCCCGTCTTCCTTCTTGAGCGAGGTGGTTATCCGGATGAAGTCCTCGCCTTTCTTTGCGAAGATGGTGGCGACGCCGCCGGTCGTCGCCGTAAAGCGGTCCACCGCTGCAAAGTTGAGGTTGAGCGCGCTGCCTCCGGACCTGAGCACCGGGGTCTCGAGGTCACCGACCGCGACCGTCTTTCCCGCTTCCGCCGAAACCCGCTCGGGAACGTACGAGGCGAAGACCGCGCCGAGCTTGTCGGCGCTCTGGCGCAGGCTGCTGTCGTAGACTTCGACCATATCAGCAATGAGCCTGGTCTTGGACTTCAGGTCGTCGAGGCTCTTGCCGTCGAGCGAGCGGGTGGTGAAGACGCTGATGAATACGGTGAAAAGAGCGAGCGCCGAAAGAACTATGGCGAAGAGCATCAATGAGAGCTTGCTTGCCAGGGATAGATCGCTGAACCGTTGCCTCATGATACGAACCCTCCGCCTCTACGCCTGCAGCGCCCTGCGCTCTTCATCGGCGCCGGGTGAACAATGTTCGACTCCCCCGCCTCCCTGCAGCTCGGCGAGCGCCATCGTATCCGTCTCGGAAAGGATTTTATTGATATCCAGAATGATCACGAGAGCGGTATCGACCTTCGCCATCCCTTTCATGAAGGCAGTGTCGACCCGGGCGCCGAAGGACGGCGTGTCGGAGACGGATTCTTCAGCAATGTGGAGGACGTCGGATACGGCGTCGACGATGAGGCCCATGATGCGCGTCTCGACCTCTGTCACGACAACACAGGTATGCCGTTTGTATTCATCCGAGCTCATGGCGAACTTGCGTTTCAGGTCGATCACGGGGATTATGGTGCCGCGAAGGTTGATGACACCCTTGAAGAAGTCGGGCAGATGGGGCACCTTGGTGATGGCGCCGAGTTCGATAATTTCCTGTACCGCCAGCGCGTCGATGGCATATGCCTCGTCGTTAAGGAAAAAGGTGACGTACTGCCGGCCGCCTTCCGTCTGGCTCCCTGTCGCTGGTGCTGTCATCTCTGTCACGTAGCCCTCCTTTGTATCAGTCTGGCGCATCAGTTCGGCTGTCTACCGCCTGCTGAGCTCCCTGCTGATCTCCCTGCTGATCTCAATGATACCCGGGACATCAAGGACGAGCGCCACCCTGCCGTTCCCGAGAATGGTGCCGCCCGCGATATCCTTGATCCGCGGGGTTGCGGTACCGAGATTCTTCAATACGATCTGCTGCTGTCCGGCGAGCTCGTCGACGAGCAGGCCGTAGCGTTTCCCTTCATACGCGGTGATGATGACGATCGCTTCCCAGGGCCGCTCCTGCCGGGAAGTTATGCCGAGCAGCCTGTCGAGCCGGATGAGGGGGAGGTAGTCACCCCTGACGGCGACCACTTCACCCCGCTCGGTCAGGGTCTTGACGTCGTCCCGTCCGGGCCTGAGCGACTCGACGACGAGGGAGATGGGGATGACGAAGGGTTCGCCGCCTATCTGTACGATCAGCCCGTCTATGATGGCGAGCGTGAGCGGGAGCTTGACCGAGATAGTGGTTCCTTCGCCCGGCTTCGTGTGAATGAGCACCCTGCCGTTGAGCTCCTCGATATTCCTTTTTACCACATCCATGCCGACGCCGCGGCCCGAGACGTCGCTCACCTTGTCGGCAGTCGAAAAGCCGGGAAGAAATATCATGCTGCATATCTGCTCGTCCGTCATCTCCCGCGCCGCCGCCGGATCGGTTACCAGTCCCATGGCATGGGCCTTCTTCAGGATCTTTTCTCTGCTCAGGCCCTTCCCGTCATCCGCCACCTCGATGAAGACGGCATCGCCCATCTGGAAGGCGCTCAGGTGAATGGACCCCTTCGGTGTTTTGCCCGCCGCAGCGCGCTCCTCCGGCGTTTCGATGCCGTGGTCGATGGCGTTGCGGATGAGATGGACGAGGGGGTCCGTTATTTTCTCGAGGACTCCCTTGTCGAGCTCCGTCTCCTCGCCGCTGATCGCGAGCTCGATCTGTTTATTTTTGCTTACCGACAACTCCCGCACCAGCCGGGTGAACCGGTGGAAGACCTCGCCGACCGGGAGCATCCGGAGCGACATCGTGCTCTCCTGTATCTCCCTTCCCACTCTATGGAGCTGGGAGAAGAGCACTTCCAGCTCCTGCAGCG
Source organism: Nitrospirota bacterium (assembly GCA_040752355.1). Lineage (NCBI taxonomy): Bacteria > Pseudomonadati > Nitrospirota > Nitrospirota bacterium. The sequence continues at coordinate 6,228 of JBFMHE010000014.1, forward strand.
CCGGCACGAGAGACCCCGCCTGTCCCGGATCACCGTTGCCGCCGGGAGCGCCGTTCCCGGCAGCGGGGATGTCCTGCAGCGCCTGCTGGAACATGGAGTGGATGATGACCATCTCCCCGACGATGTTGATGAGGTGATCCAGCTTCCTGAGGTCTACCCGTATGGTCGAGGATATCGAGCTCTTCAGCGACTCGGTTTTCTTGTGATTCTGCTGCTCCACCACCCGCTCGAGGTCAGTGGGCGTTATCTTGCCCTTTTCGACCAGTATCTCTCCGAGCTTCTTCTGGCTCTTCAGCGCATTCTCGACGTCCTCCGGCTTGACGGCGCCCTCGCGGACGAGCATCTGCCCCAGGAAGGGAAACTCGGCCTCCCGGGCGGTGAGGGGGGTGATCCTGATATCGCTTCCCTCTTCGACGAACTCGAAGACCTTTCTGATGTCCGCCTCTGCCGCGGAGCTCTTGAAGTGTATGTCCCAGCGGACGTAGAGGTCTTCGGGATCGAGCTCGGAGAGGGGGGGCACTGCATCGGTGTATGCCTTTATATGCGCCACGATTCCCAGCCCCCTGAGCTCATCGATGAGGATCGACGGGTCTATGCCGCGCCTGAAGAGGTCGGGGCCGGGAATGAACTTGATCAGGTATGAGCGTTCCTGAGCAGGGCATCCGGCCGGGGCGGCGGCATCGCCGGGAACATCAGGGAGGATGGCGGAGGACCCGGCTCCTCCCTCCCTCAGCGCCTCCATGCGCGTCATCAGCGCCGAGCATCGGGAAATATCGAAGACCGATTCCGAAGCCACGCACTCGACCATCTCCTTGATCAGGTCCGTTGCCTCGAGGAAGAGCGAGATGACCTCCTTGTCGGCAACGAGCGTATCATGGCGCATGGCATCGAGCACCTCTTCCATCGTGTGGGTGAAGCGGGCGATATCGGTAAGGCCGATGGTGCCGCTCGATCCCTTGATCGTGTGGGCGGCCCTGAATATGGTATTGAGCAGCTCTTTGTCCTGCGGCGACTGCTCGAGCTCCAGGAGACCGTTCTCGAGGTCCGCTATCCGCTCCATCGCTTCTTCTACAAAAATGGTATAGAGTTTCTTGAAGTCGACCATCGTTATTTCACGAATTTCCTGACCGTCTCGACCAGCTGCTCCGGGGTGAAGGGTTTCACGATCCATCCGCTCGCCCCTGCCTGCTTGCCCTCCTGTTTTTTCGATTCCTGGGATTCGGTGGTGAGCATGAGCACCGGGGTGAATTTGCAGCCCGGTTTTGCGCGGAGCTGCTTGATGAGCTCGATGCCGTCCATCTCGGGCATATTGAGATCCGTAATGACCATATCGATCGTTGCGCCGGAGAGCTTGTCGACGGCGTCCTTGCCGTTCACCGCTGCGGTGACCTCATACCCTGCATCCTTCAAAGCAAAGGAGACGAGCTGCCTCATCGAAGCTGAATCATCGACGATCAGTATGTTTTTCGACATGGGAGACTCCTTTTTACGTTTGTGACAATCTAGTTGGCCTGTATCGGTAACGACCGGTAGATCGGGCAGGTCTGCGTATCGAGCTCCTCGCAAAAGCGTCTGAGCTCGATGATGCTCGGCACATAGGGCGAACGGGCCGCTGCGATGCATACGCCGACATAACGGTCCATGAAGTAGGGACATCTCATGGCACTCTTCTCCAGCATCCGAATGAGCATAGGGTGTTCCCGCTCATAGCTCCATCCCGATGGACGCCTGGAGCGCGGCAATCTCTGCGGAAGAAACGATCGTGAGCCGTTTCCTTGTTTCCCTGCACTCTTTCTGGGCGGCAACCAGCATCTGCAGTGCAGCGATATCGACCCTCCTCACCCGCGATGCATCGACGACTACTGCATCGCTTTCACGCAGGGCGCCCTGCAGTTGGTGCATGGTCTCGCTGATCTCCCGAATGGTGAATGCATCCCTCATGACAAGGCTTTTTTCCATATGCGTATCCTCCCTCCGCGTGCCGGCCCTCCTGAGTCGGGCGGGCGCAGTCGGTAAAAAGGTGATTCAAGAACAGTGCCAAGGCGAGCTGGATGATTTAAAAGGATTTTTGCAACAGAAGAGAGGGCAGGGTATGGAAACTATTCCATAGTGTGGAGAGCGCTCCAGATTTTTAGTGAGTAACTCTGACCGGCGAGTTGATAGCGTATTCCTTTATCTTGGTCAGCAGGGTCTTGTAGTCGACCTGGAGCATCGAGGCGGCCTTCGACTTGTTGCCGTGGGTAAATTCGAGCACCTGCCTGATAGCTTTCGCCTCCACGTCCCGTACCGCCATGGCGGAAAGCTCTTTGAGCGGCAGAAGGGGCAGGGAGCTGCTCTCTCCGCTCCTGTCGCCGACCAGGAAATCGAGATGCTCCGGCCTGATCGTAGCGCCGCTGCAGAGGAGTACGGCCCTCCGGATGACGTTCTTCAGCTCCCGCACATTGCCGGGCCAGGGATAGCGAACGAGGAGCCCCAGGGCCTCATCCGAAATATCGTGCATCTGCTTGTTCAGCTCCGCCACAGCCTCTCTGAAGAACTTCTGCGCCAGGAAGGGGATATCGTCTCCTCTGTCCTTGAGCGGCGGCAGGTCGATGATGAATTCCCCGAAACGGTAAAAGAGGTCCTCGCGGAACTTCTTTTCCCTTACCGCCTGGCGGATATCTTTGTTGGTCGCCGCGATGATGCGGACGTCGATCTCGACCGGCTGGGTGCTGCCGAGAGGATAGACTTTCCTCTCCTCGATCACCCTGAGGAGCTTGCTCTGTACATAGGGAGACATGTTTTCCAGCTCGTCGATGAGGATCGTGCCGCCGTGCGAATGCTCGAAAAAGCCCTTCTTTTTCCGGTCGGCGCCGGTAAAGGCGCCCTTTTCGTGGCCGAAGAGCTCGCTCTCGACCAGCGTCTCGGGAATGGCTCCCATATCGACGACGACGAACGGACCGTGCGCGCGCCTGCTCAGCTGGTGAAGGGCATGGGCGATCGTCGTCTTCCCCGTGCCGGTCTCCCCCTGGATAACGACCGAGAAGTCGCTCCACGCCACCTGGTGGATCTGTTCGATGATCCCTTTGATGATATCGCTCTTGCCGAGGAGCCACTCGAGCGATACCCCCACCGCGGTATTCAGCCGCTTCACCGCCCGTTCGAGCTCCGCCTTCTCGATCGCCCGCTCGAGCGTCAGCATGAGCCGGTCGAATTTCGGCGGTTTGAGGATGAAGTCATAGGCGCCGAGCTTGATCGACGCCACGGCGGTCTCTATGTCGCCGTGCCCGGTGACGATGATGATGGGGACATCGGGCCGGATCTTTTTCAGCTCCTGCATGGCGTCGATGCCGTCCATGCCGGGCATCTTGAGATCGAGCAGCACCGCCGACGGCGCCTGCTGTTTGATGAGCTCGATCGCTGCGGGACCGCTCGGCGCCTCAGCCGTCGAGAAGCCGCTGTCGATCAGGATCTGTGCAAGGGTGGAGCGGATGGTCTTGTCGTCGTCGACGATGAGGATCGTGCTCATGGCATGGTGATCGCGAGGTCGTAGGTCCCGACGCTGACCCGGTCGGCGACTCCCTGCTGCCACAGCAGCTCCATCACCTTTACCCGGGCATGCTTGGGCACCATGAGGATCAGCTTGGTTCCCGGCTGGGCGAGCGTCTTCCAGGCTGCCGCTTTTTCAGGGGTGATGGTACTCTCGGTCTCCACCTCGACGAGGGCGAGCACGAGGCCGTGGCTGGCGAGGGTAAGGTCGGGCGTCCCCGAGGGGTTTACCGTTATTTCGCCGTACTCCCTCGCGAGCCGGTATCTGAGATGGTCGACTACCAGATCGTGCAAGAGCCGTTCATTTGCCATACGCTGCATCCATATTCAATAGAAACCGGGTAAAAGGGATGTGTAAAGGCTTACCGTTTATGCTTCTTCGTGAAGTCTACTTCAATAACATTATCGGAGCCACCGGCTTTTACTTCACTGCTTCTGCCGTCTCCCTCCGCCGTTGTCTCCGCAGCAGGCTCGCGCTCGCGCAGAAAGGCGTGCACGCGCTCCACCGCCTTCGATTCGAGCGCAGGCCGCGCTTTCTGAGCCGGGACCGGCAGGGTGCAGGGAGAGGTGACGAACTGGGCATTCAGCTCCGAGGAGTAGACCGCAGCGATATTCGCGGCGGGGATGAAGCACTTCTGCGGTGATGTGCCGAAGACCAGCGTCGCCGTTATCCCGCAGTCGTCCCACGAGAAGCTCATTCTCGCGTTAAAGACGAGGACGATGCCGTTCTCCTTCTCTTCAGCGGTAAAGCCCCGGTTTCCGAGGACCACCTCATCGGAGTGGCGCACGAGGATGAACGCCCGGCCTGCGAGGTTCATGAACTCGAAAAATATCTGCCGCTTTATGGTGTTCAAGTCCCGGGGCGCTTCCATAGTATCATCTCTCTTGACAAAGGAAATAAAATAATAGAAGTATACCATAACCATGGCAGGCGATTTTGCGAGCGCGCGCACTTCTCCGGGGCTGCTTATCGTTCCGCCCTTCAGGGACAGCCACATGCATTTCCTCAGGGACGGCAGACCGGTGAGCAGGGAGGTCCTGCCCGAGATACTGCGGGCGTATCTGCAGTGGGGGGTCTTCTCGGTGTGCGATATGGGGCACCAGAGCGGTATAGGGCTGGAGGCGAAGATGCTTCCGGATATCGATATCGTTTCGGCTGGATATGCCCTTTACCGCACGGGGACCTACGGCTCCTTTCTCGGCAAGGCGGCGGCCGGGGCAGCCGCTATAGAGAGGGTCGTCGCCGAAATCGCTGCTGCGGGCGCCGACTTCGTGAAGGTCGTCAATTCGGGGATCGTCCTCACCCGGGGGGCCGGCATCGTCTCCGAGGGAGGATTTTCTGCGGAAGAGCTGCGTGTCATCGTGGCCGGGGCAGCCGCGCACGGCCTGCGTACCGTCTGCCATGCGAACGGCGACGGGGCGATACGGCGCGCGCTCGATGCAGGCGCCTCATCCATCGAGCACGGCTTTTTCATTACGCGCGAGTCGCTCCACCTCATGGCGGAGCGCACGGTCTCCTGGACGCCGACGGCGCATGCGTTCGCGAGCCTTGCCCGGTACTGCCCGCCGGATGAAGCCGGGCATGTAGAGAGGATTCTCGACAGCCATCTCTCCTCGATCAACTATGCCGCGTCGATCGGCGTCACGCTGCATGTCGGCACCGACAGCGGCTCGAAAGGGGTGTCCCACGGCGCATCGTACATCGAGGAGCTGCGGCTCTTCCTGAAAGCGGGACTGCCGCTTGAGCAGGTGCTCGCCGCAGCCTGCATGGAGCAGGAGGAGATCGACAAGGGGAATTACCTCGTCGTGAAGAGCGACTTCATATCTTCCGGTATCATAGAGGAGATCGTCAAAGGAGGAGAGAGGGTCGCGCGGTCGTAAGGTCACGCACGCGCGTCATCCTCTCGTGCGCAGCGCGAGGAGCACCGCCCCGGCGATCATCATCGCCACGCTCAGGAGCTGCCCCATGGTGAACAGGCCGAGGATAAAGCCGAGCTGGGGATCGGGCTCCCGGAAGAACTCCACGAAGAACCTGAACAGCCCGTAAAGGATGAGAAAGAGGGCGGTGAGCACCCCGGTCCGGCGCACGCGGTCTTTGGCGAACCAGAGAATGAGGAAGAGGAGCACCCCTTCGAGCAGCAGCTCGTAGAGCTGGGAGGGATGGCGCGGCAGCGGGCCCCCGCCGGGGAAGACCATGCCCCAGGGCGCGTCCGTAACCCTCCCGTAGAGCTCTGCATTGATGAAGTTCGCCAGCCTCCCGAGACCGAGGCCGACAGGCGCGGTGGCGATGACCAGGTCCGCGAGCTGCCAGAAATCGAGCTTCGCTCTCTTGCAGAAGAGATACCCGGCGAGCACGCTCCCGATCAGCCCGCCGTGAAAGGACATGCCGCCGTGCCACACGGCGAATATCTCGAGCGGATGGGTCAGGTAATAGGCGGGATTATAGAAAACAACGTATCCCAGCCGGGCGCCCACCAGGAGGCCGATGATCAGGGCCGAGTAGAGCGATTCGATGCGCTCCTTGGGCAGAGGGAGCCGCTTCTTTGCCGCCTGATAACGGACCAGGAGGTAGGACGCGAGGAACCCGAGAAGATACATGACCCCGTACCATCTGACCTCGAACGGTCCGATGCGGAAGATCACGGGATCGATGTCCGGATAAGGAATCATGCAGCCTCCATGCCCTGTAGTGCAGCCTGAAAGAATATTATACCTTAAAGTTATAAGCGGAACTTGCGGCAGCGCCGCGGAGACGAGGAGCACAGCGAGGGTAGTCTTTCAAAATATGAGGAAAAATCTTGCGATACGCCATACAATAGAAGAGAGAGGTACCATATCTTCCCTGATATGCTGAAGGAGACCGATCGATGATCCCTTTTAAGGACGACAACCCGACCGAGACGTATCCGTACGTCACCGTAGGCCTGATCGCGCTGAACAGCCTCATCTTCCTCTGGCAGTTGATGACTCCGGCAGGGGGGGAGCAGGTCGCATTCCTCTATGGCGCTATCCCTCAAAGCCTCATCACCATGGAGCGCACGCAGCCGATATCGCCGGTGATGAGCGTCTTTACCTCCATGTTCCTGCATGGAGGGCTCTTCCATGTCGCGGGGAACATGCTCTATCTCTGGATTTTCGGCAACAATATCGAGGACTCGCTCGGCCACGTCAAGTTTCTTCTTTTCTACCTCTTCTCTGGTATTGTCGCCGCTTACAGCCATGCCCTCACCGACCCGAGCTCGACCATACCCATGATCGGCGCGAGCGGCGCTGTTTCGGGCATCCTGGGCGCCTATCTGCTGCTCTTCCCTCATGCGCGTGTTCACACCCTCATCATCTTCGGCTTTTTCTGGCAGGTAGTGAGGATTCCCGCCGTGGTGGTCCTCGGTTTCTGGATCGTGCTGCAGGTGTTGAACGGCATTCTCGGCGCCGGGGCCCTGCGGCACGGCGGGGTGGCGTGGTTCGCCCATATCGGCGGCTTTATAGCGGGCATCATCACGATAAAATTGTGGCGTCCCAGGAAAAGAGTGAGATTTTTATAGGAAAAGGCAGATAATAGCAGAAATTCGGCGAAATAAGTCGATATCTGCAAATATCCGGCCCTCAAATCTCTTGCTTCTTCTTTGCATTTCCGGTTATATTAGCACTCATCGGGATTGAGTGCTAATAACAGCCCTAAGCATCCACGTTAATCCGTCAGGGTGAGAGTGTAAAACTAATTCCAACAAGGAGGTATGCAAGGTATGAAGATCAAGCCGCTCAAGGACAGAGTCGTAGTGAAGTACTCGGAGGAGGAGGTCGAGAAGACCGCCGGCGGCCTCTACGTGCCGGATGTGGCGAAGGAGAAGCCCCAGAAGGGCATCGTCGAGTCGGTCGGGTCAGAGGTCAAGGAACTGAAGGAGGGGAACACCATTCTCTTCGACAAGTATTCGGGCTCGAAGATCAAGATCGACGGTACGGAATATTTGATTCTTAAGGAAGAAGACGTTTTAGGCGTTATCGTTTAAGCTCAACAGCGGAATAAAAAAGGAGGATGAGAACAGATGGCAGCAAAACAGCTCTTGTTTGATGAGACAGCGAGACAGTCGATGCTGAGGGGCATTACTATTTTGACCGATGCCGTAAAGGCGACCCTCGGCCCGAGAGGAAGGAATGTCATTATCGACCGGAAGTTCGGCGCCCCGAATATCACGAAGGACGGCGTCACGGTCGCCAAGGAGATCGAGCTCAAGGAGCCCTACGAGAATATGGGCGCCCAGCTCCTGAGAGAGGTCGCCTCGAAGACCTCTGACGTGGCAGGCGACGGCACCACCACGGCGACCGTTCTGGCCTATGCCGTTTACAAGGAGGGCATGAAGCATGTGACTGCCGGCGCCAACGCGATCGACCTCAAGAGGGGCATCGACAAGGCGGTCGAGGCGGTCGTCGCCGAGCTCAAGACCATGAGCAAGACCATTGCCGACAAGAAGGAGATCGCGCAGGTCGGCACCATTTCCGCCAACAACGACGCCACCATCGGCGAGCTCATCGCCGACGCCATGGACAAGGTCGGCAAAGACGGCGTCATCACCGTCGAAGAGGCGAAGGGCATGGCTACCACCCTGGACGTCGTCGAAGGCATGCAGTTCGACCGGGGCTACATCTCCCCGTACTTCATCACCGATCCCGACAGGATGGAGTGCGTGCTGGATGATGTGTTCATCCTCATTCACGACAAGAAGATCTCGAGCATGAAGGACCTCCTCCCCATTCTCGAGCAGGTCGCCAAGATGGGCAGGCCGCTCCTCATCCTCGCCGAGGAGGTGGAGGGCGAGGCCCTCGCAACTCTCGTCGTCAACAAGCTGCGCGGCACCCTGCAGGTGGCTGCGGTCAAGGCCCCGGGCTTCGGCGACCGGAGGAAGGCGATGCTCGAGGATATCGCCGTTCTGACCGGCGGTACCGTCATCTCCGAAGATCTCGGCCTGAAGCTCGAGAACGTCAAGCTCAACGACCTCGGCAGGGCCCGGAAGATCACGATCGACAAGGAGAACACCACCATTGTCGAGGGCGCCGGCGATGCGTCCAAGATCCAGGGAAGGGTGAAGCAGATCAAGACCCAGATCGACGAAACGACCTCCGACTACGATAGAGAGAAGCTCCAGGAGCGGCTCGCAAAGCTGGTCGGCGGCGTTGCGGTAATCAATGTCGGCGCTGCAACCGAGGCCGAGATGAAAGAGAAGAAGGCGAGAGTCGAGGACGCGCTCCATGCAACGAGAGCGGCGGTCGAGGAAGGCATTGTGCCCGGTGGCGGCGTAGCGCTCATCAGGTGCATCAAGGGCCTCGATAAAGTGAAGCTCGACCACCACGACCAGCAGCTCGGCGTCGGCATCGTGAAGAAAGCACTCGAAGAGCCGATCAGGCAGATCATCCAGAACGCCGGCATCGAGAGCGCGATCATTGTCGAGAAGGTCAAAGGCTCCAAGGAAGCCAACTACGGCTATGACGCTTACCGGGAAGAGTACACCGATATGCTGAAGGCCGGCATCATCGACCCGACCAAGGTGACCCGGTCGGCGCTCCAGAACGCCGCGTCGGTATCGGGCCTCATGCTCACCACCGAGGTGATGATCACCGAGCTGCCGGAAGAGGAGAAGAAGATGCCGGCAATGCCTCACGGCGGCGGCATGGAAGGGATGTACTAAACGGCGGGAGCCGGAATTCGGCGCTACAGCAGCAGAGAGGCCGGAAAGCAGGGGCGATTGGACCAATCGCCCCTGCTTTTTAGGAGATGGTGTATTTGTAGTTTAGGGTAAAGATTTGGTACTATTACTGAAAAGGGCCCCGCTCAATTTTTTGTCCCGTCTCCTCGATAACATAAGAAGCCATGAGAAAGATAACCGTGAAGAACAACGCGAAGATACTGCTCGGATCGCTCGCCGCGCTCTTCCTGGTCTATATAGGCATTCAGCTCTTCGTCCCCTCGGATATCGGCAGTATCGGCGCTCCCCAGGTCGAGATCGAGATACCTCCGGGCACCACCTACAAGCAGGCGATCAACATCCTGAGGAAGCATAATCTCATACGCGACAAGACGGTGTTCATCGTCGTCGGGAAGCTTTCGGGCCTCGACAGGAAGGTGCGGGCAGGCTACTACTCGTTCATGGGAAAGATGAGCCCCTTCCAGGTCTTCAAGCGCCTCGTCTCGGGAAAGATCATCGAGTACGAGATCACCGTCATCGAAGGCGACAGCCTCCTCGAGATAGGCAGGAAGCTCGAGACGTACAGGCTCGTATCGGTCGATGATTTCGACGCGCTTGCCAGGGATAAGGAGCTCATGACCCATCTCGGGATCGAGGCCCCGAGCCTCGAAGGGTATCTCTTTCCCCAGACCTACCGGATACCCAAAGGCGCAACCCCCAGGGCGATCGTACGGCTGATGGTGAATACCCTGCGGGACACGTATACGGAAAAGCTCAGGGAGCGCGCCGGGAAGCTGGGATGGAGCGAGCGCGAGGTGCTGACCATGGCCTCCATTATCGAAAAGGAGGCGATCGTCGACGAGGAGCGTCCGGTCATTTCCGCGGTCTACCATAACCGGCTCAAGAAAGGGATGCTCCTCCAGGCCGACCCTACCTCCATTTACGGCGTCAAGAGCTCGAAGGAGCGCATTACGCTCAGCGATCTCAAGAGGAAGACGGAGTATAACACCTACCTGATCAAGGGGCTGCCTCCCGGTCCGATCGCCTCGCCGGGGCTGAAGTCGATAATGGCCGCCCTGTATCCTGCCAATGTCCCCTATCTCTACTTCGTATCGCAGGGCGACGGCACGCACCGGTTCTCGAAGACCTGGACCGAGCATGAGCAGGCCGTCAAGCGGTTCAGGGCGATTCAGGCGGCACAGGCTGCTCCGGCGCCCGCGCCGGAGGAGACCGAAGAGGCCCTTGCCCCTGTCACTCCTGTTGCCAAAAAGACCAAAAAACAAAAATAATAGGGAATGATCACGAGAAGGCCTACGCGCGAAATAAGGGTGGGGAGTGTCGCCGTCGGCGGACAGAACCCCATCACCGTCCAGTCGATGACCAAGACCGATACCCGCACTGTCGGCGCCACGGTGGAGCAGATCCGGGCGCTCGAGGCTGCTGGCTGCGAGATCGTCAGGCTCGCCGTTCCCGATGAGGCGGCGGCCCGTGCCCTCGGCCCGATAAGGCAGGGGGTGTCGATCCCGATGATCGCCGATATCCATTTCGACTGGAGGCTCGCCCTCGAGGCGATCAGGCAGGGCATCGACGGGCTCCGGCTCAACCCGGGGAATATCGGCGCCGGCTGGAAGGTGAAAGAGGTCGTGCTCGCGGCAAAGGACCGGAAGGTGCCGATCCGCATCGGCGTGAACGCAGGCTCCCTCGAAAAAGAGCTGCTCGAGAAGTACGGACACCCGACGCCCGAGGCGCTCGTGGAGAGCGCCGAGGGGCATATACGCATTCTCGAAGACCTCGACTTCAGGGATATCAAGGTGTCGCTCAAGGCATCCAATGTGATGAAGACGGTCGAGGCCTACCGGCTCTTCTCGCGGAAGTACGACTACCCGCTGCACATCGGTATCTCGGAAGCCGGCCCTTCCTTCAGCGGCATCATCAAGAGCGCCGTGGGGCTCGGGATACTGCTCGAAGAGGGGATCGGCGACACCATGAGAGTCTCGCTCACCGCCGAGCCGGAGGAGGAGGTGCGGGTTGCATACGAGATCCTGAAGTCCCTGGGAATTCGGCAACGAGGGCCCGAGATCGTCTCCTGTCCCACCTGCGGCCGCTGCTGCATCGACCTCAAGCCGCTCGCCCAGAAGGTGGAGTCCGCGATAAAAGATATGAAAGAGCCGATCACCGTCGCGGTGATGGGCTGCGTCGTCAACGGCCCCGGCGAGGCGCGCGAGGCCGATTTCGGCATCGCCGGCGGCAAAGGGATGGGGCTCGTATTCAAAAAGGGCGAAGTGGTGAAACAGGTCAAAGAGGAAGAGCTGCTCGAGGCGTTGATGAAGGTGATAAGGGAATCGTAATGGCACATGAAAGTTCTCGAATATTCCGATGAGAGCGCAACCGTGGAGAAGGAACCCTCGTCTATCTTAACCCCTCAAACACACGCTTCCATTTTCTTGATAAGGTAATTTCCTTCGATCCGGAGCAGAAGGAATTTTTTGCACACGAGCAAAGGATTTACCGTGAAATATGATCCTGATACGCGCCGGCGCCGCTCTGTTCGGCTGCAAGGATATGATTACAGCCGGGAAGGGGCGTATTTCGTGACGATATGTATACAAGACCGCGCCTGTCTGTTGGGCGAGGTAATAGACGGCAGGATGCAGTTGAATGATGCCGGTCAAATGGTCACAAGATGGTGGAATGAATCGGCAAATAAATTCCCGACAATTGAATCCGGCGGATATATTATTATGCCCAATCATATACACAGCATCATCGTTATCGTAGGGGCAGCCCTGTGTGGCTGCCCGGAAACAAATAAACAACCGGAAACAGGGCAACCACACAGGGTTGCCCCTACATTGGGTAATATCATTGATTGGTTTAAAACTATGACGACGAACGAATATATTCGCGGGGCCAGGACGCATGGATGGCAACCGTTCAACGGCAAATTATGGCAACGGAATTATTATGAGCACATCATACGCAACAATGACGAATTGAACCGGATACGGGAATACATTATCAATAACCCCTCGCGATGGGCGGAGGATGAAAACAACCCGGCAAACATATAACGATAGGAAGATGCAACGAAAGGGCCAGCAGAATGTGTGATATGGTATCATATTTTTCAATGAGATTAGGTGGCTTGGCGGATAGGGTCAAATCTATTCGGGCGTGTCGTCTAAGGTGATGCTATGAGTGAACAAGCGATAATAGAAACCGTGCTGAGCTTTTATCCGGCGGTGCAGGCGATTTATCTTTTTGGCACCTATCTGACCCCTGATGAGCACAGACTCCAGCGGGCGGTGAGGTTCTGCAATCGCACCGCGAGATACTCGACTCCGACAGAGCTGTACCGCCAGCCCGATGACCACCCACGATTTTTTGCGCGACATTAAGATCTACCAGAACAAGGGCGGTTACCGCTTCTCCGTCGATGCGCTTCTCGTCTATTCGTTTATCACGCTGCCGCGCGTCAAGACGATCGCGGACCTCGGCGCGGGTTCGGGCATTATAGGGCTGCTCCTTGCGCGGAAGTATCCCGAGGCGGGCGTCACCCTGATCGAGCTGCAGGAGAGCCTTGTCCGGCTCGCCGAGAGGAATGTGGCGGCCAATGGCCTCCGGGACAGGGTAACGGTCGTCAACGCGGATATCACGCACATAACGGCCCCAAGCATTCCCTCCGCTCCCGGGCCGCCGCTCCGTTGCGGCGAGTACGACCTCGTGGTCTCGAATCCTCCGTACCGGAGGGCCCGGTCGGGAAAGCTGAGCATCGATGACGAGCGGGCCATTGCACGTCACGAGCTCAAGGTATCGCTGCCCGAGCTCGTGCGGGCAGCATCGGCCCTGCTCAGGCACCATGGCCGGTTCTGCGTCATCCATCTTCCGGAGCGGCTGGCGGAGATCGTCCACATAATGAAAGGTTACGGAATCGAGCCGAAGCGTCTGAGGCTTGTTCACTCGACCCTCGGCTCGGAGGCGAAGATGGTGCTCGTCGAGGCGGTGAAGGGCGCGCGGTCGGGATTGAAAGTGGAGCCCCCGCTCATAATCTATGAAGATGACGGGAGCTATTCTGAAGAGATGAAGATGCTCTATAATGCCGGGGAGCCGGCAGCCGGCGATGCCGGAGCCGATAGCTGAGAGCTGATTGCCGACGGCTGAAGGCTCGATTTTAGCGTTGGAACCCGGTAATTTGATATAGTAGAAGTATGACTGTATATATTCTGAAACGTCTCCTCCTGATGATACCCCTTATCTTCGGGATAACCCTCATCAGTTTTACCGTGATCCACCTCGCGCCGGGCGGACCGGTCGAGGTCGAGACCGAAATGTCGATGAAGGCGTCGGCCCAGGCCCGGGAGAACCTGAAAAAACTCTACGGGCTCGACAAGCCGCTCCACATCCAGTACCTCGACTGGCTCAAGAGGTTTGTACGCCTCGACTTCGGGACCTCGTTCGTCGATGGGAAGAAGGTGCTGGATAAGATAACGGAGCGTATTCCTGTCACCCTGACCATCAATATCCTTTCGCTCCTCCTTATCATGACCATAGCGATCCCGATCGGGGTCCTGTCGGCGACACGGCAGTACTCGCTCTTCGACAAGCTGACGACCGTCTTCGTTTTCCTGGGGTTCTCGACGCCGACGTTCTGGCTGGCGCTCATCATGATGATCATCTTCGGCGTTACGCTCGGGATACTCCCGATTTCAGGGATACAGAGTATCGATGTGTCGGGTATGGGACGGCTCGACCGGCTCCTCGACTGGGCGAAGCATCTGGTGCTCCCGGTCACCCTCGCCGCCTTCGGCGGCATTGCCGGGTTCAGCAGGTTCAGCCGGTCGAGCATGCTCGAGGTGATACGGCAGGACTACATCAGGACAGCACGGGCAAAGGGGCTGAAAGAGTCGACCGTCATTATCCAGCATGCACTGCGCAATGCGCTCCTGCCGATCGTGACGATCCTCGGCCTTGCCGTGCCCGGGCTCATCGGCGGGGCGGTGATCTTCGAGTCGATCTTCTCGATACCCGGGATGGGGCAGCTCTTCTACCAGTCGACGATGGCCCGGGATTATCCGACGATCATGGGGATACTGGTCATCGGCGCGATACTGACGCTCATCGGCAACCTCCTTGCCGATATCTCGTATGCGCTGGTCGATCCGAGAATCCGGGTGAGGAAGTAGATGGTCGCGATTATCTGGAGGAGGTTCAGGAAAAACGCGCTGGCGGTGGCCGGCCTCGCGATCATTCTCTGCCTCGCGGGAGTCGCCCTGCTCGCGCCGCTCGTCGCTCCCTACCAACCGACGGCGATCAATGTGTACAATGTGCTCTCGCCGCCGAGTGCGACGCACCCCTTCGGGACCGATGAGCTCGGAAGGGATGTCCTCTCGCGGATGATATGGGGGAGCCGCATATCGCTCACCGTGGGGTTTGTTGCGGTCGGCATCGCGATAACCATCGGGACGATTGTCGGCGCCGTCGCCGGTTTCTACGGAGGGAGAGTAGACGCCGTCCTGATGCGCTTTGTCGATATCATGCTCGCCTTCCCGACCTTCTTCCTGATCCTCGCGGTGATCGCGATCGTCGAGCAGAGTATCACTACCATCATGATCATTATCGGGGTGACCGGCTGGATGGACGTTGCCCGTCTCGTGAGGGCAGAGTTCCTCTCGCTGAAAGAGCGGGACTTCGTCGCTGCTGCGCGCGCCATCGGCGCGGGAGACCGCCGCATCATCTTCAGGCACGTGATACCGAACGCCCTCTCCCCGGTCTTCGTCGCCGCCACCTTCGGTATAGCGGGAGCGATCCTTACGGAGTCGGCGCTCTCCTTTCTCGGCCTCGGCGTGGTGCCTCCTGACCCGAGCTGGGGGAATATACTCACCGCGGGCAAGGACAATATCACCGTCGCCTGGTGGCTCTCGCTCTTTCCCGGACTCGCCATCCTCGTGACCGTGCTGAGCTACAATCTCGTGGGCGAGGGGCTGCGGGACGCCCTGGACCCCCGGCTCTGGAGCGAGTAGGAACGCCTGCAGCTCATAGTGCTCCTTCGTGGAAAAGAGGGGGACCGAATGAGTATTATAGTAGTCCATGAGCCGTGAGCTGCCAGCTATGAGCTACTCGATCCCCGACCCCGAACGGGCCTCCCATAACGTCGAAACCTTTCTCGCCGAAAATCCCGGTTTCGCCGGGCGCCTTCAGGAAAAGAGGAACGAAGTCTCTCTTCTCTTCTCCTGCAGCCAGTTCCTTGCGACCCACGCCACCCGTCGCCCCGAGGCGCTCTTTCACGCGCTCGACAACCTCGGTATGTCCTTCGCCGTGGAGGAGCTCGGCAGGGAGCTGCGGGCCCTCTTGAGCTCCTGCGCCTCCCTTGCCGAAGGGATGGCGGTGGTGCGCCGCTTCAGAAAGGACAAATTCATCGTCATTACCCTGAAGGATCTCCTCCGGAAGGCGGACCTCCAGGAGATCATGCTCGATATAAGCACCCTCGCCGATGCCATAGTGGACGAGTCGCTCCGCTTTGTTGAGACAACGCTCCGGCAGCGCTACGGCGACCCGGCCGATAACGCGGTAGCCGTCATAGGACTCGGCAAACTGGGCGCCCAGGAGCTCAACTACAGCTCCGATATCGATATCATCTTCGTATATCGCGCAGAGGGCGAGACCGGCGGCGTTGCAGGGATGCAGGGCGTCACCATGAACCGCATCACCGCCTTCGAGTACTACACCAAGCTCGTCGAAGAGATGACGCGGTTCCTCTCCGCCAATACCGAGGACGGTTTTGCGTACCGGGTAGACCTCAGGCTGAGGCCGCAGGGACAGCGCGGCAGCCTGGCGCTTTCCCTCAGGGGGTACGAGGAGTATTACGAATCATGGGGACAGCTCTGGGAGCGGGCGGCGCTCCTGCGGGCGCGGGCGGTGGCGGGAGACGCTGCGCTCGGCAGAGAGTTCCTCGCCCTGATCGAGCCCTTCGTCTTCCGGAAGTATCTCGATTTCCAGGCCATCGACGAGATACGGCGCATGAAGTCCCAGGTCGAGCAGATCAAGCCCGGCGCTGTGAGCAGGGATATAAAACGGGGATACGGCGGCATACGGGAGATCGAATTCTTCATGCAGGTCTTCCAGCTCATCTATGGCGGCCGGGAACCGCTCCTGCGGGAGCGGAGTACGGTGAAGACGCTGCATAGCCTGACGCAGAAGGGCATGATAGGGTATGAGGACTTCCAGCACCTCTCGGAAAACTACCTCTATCTCAGGACCCTCGAGCACCGGCTCCAGCAGCTGAACGACCTCCAGACCCAGTCGCTCCCTGCCGGAGAGCGCGAGCTCGATATCCTGGGGAGGAAGATGGGGTTCAGCGAGGGAAAGGCTTTCCTCGCCGCGCTCGACCAGCGCCGGCGCAAGGTGCGGGCGATCTACGACTCCCTCCTCGAGGTCCGTCCCGATGATAAGAAGCAGCGGGACCGGGAAGGGAGCGGAGACAATCTGTTCAGCAGGGCCTTCTGGGATGACGAACTGCCTCTCGAGACGCTGCTCGACGATGCGCTCACGGCAGCGGGCGTCAGGAACAAGCAGCGGAGCGTGCACTACCTGAACAAGATCAGGAACACGATTCACTCCTTTCAGACGATACGGGGCAGGCGGCTGCTGGAAGAGATCGTTCCGCAGTTCGTCGAGGCTGCGCTCAAGGGGCCCGACCCCGATCTCGCCCTGCTGCAGTTGGTCGACTTCGCCGCGCTCATCGCTACCAACGAATCGTACCTCGAGGCAGTCAGCGGAAGACGGGAGATCGTCGAGACGCTCACCTTCATCTTCTCACACAGCGAGTACCTCTCCAGGATTTTTATGAGCAACCCCCGCTATATCGGCTCGCTCTTCGAGGGAGAGGTCCGGGGCAAGGGGCTGCGGCAGCGCGAGGCCGAGCTGCTCTCGCTCGCCGAGCGGTACGGCGAAGCGACGGCGATACGCCTCTTCAGAAGGCTCGAGGAGATACGCCTCGGCATCCTCTTCCTCAACAGGGATATAAGTGTCCGGACGCTCATGCACGGGCTGAGCAACAACGCCGAGCTGATCATGAAGCTCCTGCTTGCGCAGCGGGGCCCTTCCCCCGGGGAGGGAGCGGCGGGGGGGCGGAGCGGTACGGCGGCCCCTCTGGGGGTTATCGGGTTCGGCAAGCTGGGCGGCAGAGAGATGACCTTCAGTTCCGACCTCGACCTCATCTTCGTCTCCCCCGGTGACCCGCCTGAAGCGGTGGTCCGCGCTGCCGAGCGGCTGGTGCGGGTCGTGACCTCCTATACGAAGGACGGGAGCGCTTATGCGGTCGATACGCGTCTCAGGCCGGACGGCAGCAAGGGTCCCCTCGTGAGATCCCTCGGGGCAATGGCGGATTATTATCGACGGGATGCACAGCCGTGGGAGCTTCAGGCCCTGCTAAAGGGGAGGCCCGTTTCCGGCGATATATATATAGCCAGGGGGGTCATGGCATTGAGGCATTCCGTCTTGCTGGAGAGAGGAAGGGACGTATCGTTTGCAGATATCAGGAGAATGAGAGAGCGCATTCTCAAGGAGCTCTCGAAGGAGTCCCCCGGCAGCTACGACATCAAGCTCGGCGCGGGCGGTCTTGAAGAACTGGAGTTCATCGTTCAATATCTGCAGCTCAGCCATTGCAGGGCCATGCCCTTCCTCCTCGTCCAGGGAACGCTCCCGGCCATTGCGCGCCTGAGCAGGGCCGGCGTGGTGGCCCCCGAGACTGCGGGAAAACTCAGAGAGATATATCTCTTCTATCGCGGGCTCGAGACCGTTCTGCGGCTGCGGAACGAGACGGTCCTGCGAGAGGGGAGCGGCACCGTGAAGACGCTATGCGCTACGCTGGGGCTGAATGAGGAGAGCATCCTGCAGGCGCTCAAGGAGAGCAAGGAATGGGTGTCCGGGCGGTGGAGGGAGCTCGGCCGTTCATGAGCGGGAGCATAGCGCATCGCGGCGGGAGAGATCGGGGAATCACAGGAGGGATTGATGAGCGTCAAACGGCTTCTGATACTGGTGGGTGCAGTGAATGCCGCTGTCCTGGGGATCATCCTTGCGCTGTTCATCGGCCACAACAGCAGCGCGCACAAGCGGCTCGAGAAGATGATCGATGTCGATCAGGCGCTGCTCCTCAATCTGAACGAAATGCATATCGACGGCATCCAGACGGAGCAGGCGACGCGCAATGTGCTGATCAATCCGAATGATGAGAAGGCGAAGGAGAACTATAGGAAGGCCCATGAGGAATTCATAAAGGCGAATGACGGAGCGATCGGGCTGGCCGAGGGGAAGATGCAGGAACAGCTCAAGGCGATCCGTACCGCCTGGGATGGAGCGCATACCCTGAAGACCGAGGTCCAGGAGCTCGCAGTGGCGGGAAGGAAGGAGGAAGCGGTCAGTGTGCTGGTCCAGAAGGAGACGCCCAAGTGGAGGGATATCAAGGCAGCCATCGTGCAGCTGAGCAAAGACCAGAAGGCGACCTTCAAGAGGAGCGAGGAGGAAGCGGCCCGGGCCGACCGGCGGGGAACGGCGCTGCTCGTCACCGTCATTGTGCTCTCGCTTTTAGGATTCACGGCGTTTCTCTTCATCATCAATAAGACCATGCAGAGGAATATGGCGCAGGCCCTGGAGTGCTTCACCGCGCTCGAGCGCGGTGAGCTGAAAGCGGAGAACAGGATCGAGGACGACAGGAACTTCCTCAAGGATATCTACAATAAGATCCTGTCGGCCCTGCGGGATACCATCGTGCGCATCACCTCGGTCGCGCAGAACGTGAAGCAGGACGCCGATGTGCTGATGGAAAAGGTGGACGCCATCGACTCGGGCTCCAAGGAGCAGCTCTCGCAGGTCGACCACATCGCCTCGGCAACCTCCGAGATGTCGCAGACGATCATCGATGTGGCGAAGAACGCCTCGTATGCGTCGGAGGGCGCAAAGGAGGCGACCGGCATAGCGCAGAAAGGAAAGGACACGGTCAAGAAGGCCGTCGATGCCATGATCGGCATCGCTGAATCCGTAAAGCAGTCGTCGCGGACGATCGAGGACCTGGGCGCCAGCTCCAAGGAGATAGGCGAGATCGTGGCGGTCATCAACGATATAGCGGACCAGACGAACCTCCTCGCCCTGAACGCGGCGATCGAGGCTGCCAGGGCAGGGGAGCAGGGCAGGGGCTTTGCCGTGGTCGCCGATGAGGTCAGAAAGCTCGCCGAACGCACCTCGAAGGCTACCGGGGAGATTGCCGACAAGATCAACGCGATTCAGGCACAGTCCCAGGCCTCGGTCGAGGCGATGGGGAAGTGCACGACGGATGCGGAGGGCGGCGTCAGCCTCGCTGAAGAGGCGCTCCGGGCGCTCGATGAGATCGTCGGCTCTACCCAGAAGGCGATGGACATGATCCAGAGGATCGCGGCAGCGACCGAGGAGCAGTCGTCGGCTTCCGAGGAGATCGCCCAGAACATGGAGCGGATAACGGAACTCGTCAACACGACGGGAAGGATGATCGAAGAGGCCCGGCATATCATGGGACGGCTCCACACGCAGGAGCGGGAGCTGAACCAGAGCATAGGCTGGTTCAGGGTGTAACGATTAACCTCTAAACGAATGCAGCAGAGCTCTCCGAACGCCGGCCGGCGATTGCTATGATCGGGGGCGGGCCTGCGGGACGCGAGGGACGGGGAGGTGGCGTATGAGTGCAGTCATAGAGTCGTCCGGATCGAGAGGTGAGCTGAAGGGCGCAGCAGGAGACGATATCCTGCAGCTCGTGACGTTCACCCTGGGGAACGAGGACTACGCGGTGGATATCCTGAAGGTGCAGGAGATCAACCGTATGAAAGAGATCACCCGTGTTCCGAACTCTCCGCCGTATGTCGAGGGAGTCATCAACCTGCGGGGGAAGGTCATTCCCGTCGTCAATCTCAGGGCGAAGTTCGGTCTTCCGCAGAAGGACAGCGACGAGCAGGCGCGCATCATGATTATGGACATCCAGGGGATCACCATGGGCCTGGTGGTCGATGCCGTCTCGGAGGTGCTGAGAATTCCCGCTTCGACGGTCGAGCCGACCCCGCCGATGGCATCCCACATCAGCTCGGAGTTCATCAGGGGCATCGCGAAGCTCGACGAGCGCCTTATCATTCTTCTCGATATGGACCGCTTGCTGGGCAGGGCCGAAGGCACTGCAATGATTGAATCATCGGCAAGGGCGATAGAGTGAGAGGGCGGCGCGCTCATAAGGGAATCCTGCAGGTGAGGCTCTCGAGACGATTGAGAGGTGAATAAAGGCAAGAGGGAAATAAACATGAAACTTGCAGAGTGGACGATTGCCAGGAAGCTGAATATCTCGGTCGGCTTAATCGTATTGGTAGTGGTACTCACTACGGGGTTCTCTCTGTATGTGATTAAGGAGATGCGGGAGTTCCGGGATGATATTGCGGGGCATAGGGCCATTCAGAAAGAGACTGCAATAGGTAAGGATTTGCAGCTCGAGGTTGCAAATGTCTGGCAGTTTATCACCGATGCCTCATTGACCAAAGATAAGAAGGTTATTGATGAGGAGGCAAAGCCTGCCCTGGATGCCGCATACAAACATATTGACGCACTCATAACTATGAATAGGGATGATCCGGAGCACCTCAAAAGGCTTGAGGCGCTGAAAGACGATTTGCCCACAATGTGGGAGACCGGCAACAGGATGTTCAATGCATATCTTGCAGACTGGGCAAAAGGCAATGGAGTCATGGACGAGTACGATAAGAT
This sequence comes from Nitrospirota bacterium, assembly GCA_040752355.1. NCBI lineage: Bacteria > Pseudomonadati > Nitrospirota > Nitrospirota bacterium. The sequence goes on from JBFMHE010000014.1 coordinate 27,206, forward strand.
TTGTGATAAGGTCATCAGGGATGTGGCGGCGGTGATTAATAAAAATGAGAGCGACAGCGAGAGGGCGGTTAAGGAGATGGTGCAGATGACCACGGCTGCAATGGGGACCACCACGATGGCCGCTCTGGTGATAGGGGGTACGGGGGGGCTCCTCGCACTCTTCATGCTGATAATGAAGCGTTCTATAGCGAAACCGCTCTCTGACCTGACCGGAAAGGTCAATGATATGGCCAACGGAGATCTGAGAACGGCTATAGAGTACCACAGCAAGGACGAGATAGGCGTGCTCTCCCGGGATATGAATAAGATGATCCAGTCCTTCAACACGATTATCAACAGCATACTCACCGGCGCAAACAACGTGGTAGCCATTGTAGATGTCCTGAGGTCGAGGGCAGAGAAGACCGCAGGGAGTGCAAAAGACCAGTCGGGCCAGGCGAGCCAGATTGCCGCGGCGGCAGAGGAGATGAGCCAGACTATTACCGATATCGCCAAGAATGCATCGGCAGCATCGGAGACCTCCTCCGAGGCGATGCAGACCGCGGCGAGAGGCAAAGAGATAGCAGACGGCGCGGTGAGCACGGTAAACAAGGTCTACACCTCCACGGTAGAGCTCGCCGCAGTGGTAGAGAAATTGAACAGCAGGGCGGGTGAGATCGGGGATATAGTCACCGTGATCAAGGATATTGCGGACCAGACCAACCTGCTGGCATTGAATGCCGCCATAGAGGCTGCCAGGGCAGGGGAGCAGGGCAGGGGGTTTGCCGTCGTCGCCGATGAGGTGCGCAAGCTCGCCGAGCGGACGATCAAAGCTACCGCAGAGATATCCGATAAGATAGAGGCGGTGCAGAAAGAATCGGAGCAGACCGCGAAATCCATGGGCGAGGCGTCAGAGGGTGTTGCTCACATAACTGAGTATGTTAGGGAGGCAGGTGACTCTCTGAACAGTATCGTAGGAGCGGTGCAGAAGGTCCGCGACCAGATCACCCAGATCGCCACCGCAGTGGACGAGCAATCGGCGGCATCGGAAGAGGTGGCCGGCAGTATAGAGAAGACCTCGGCTCTCTCAAAGGAGATGGAGAGGATGTCCGATGATGTCATGCACGAGGTCAACGGTCTCGCCACGATCGCCGGGGAGCTGAGAAACGCCACTGCGGGATTCAAGACCAAAGGAAGTTGAGGATATGTCAGACCAGATCGTGAGCCTCCTTGACGGTGTCAAGAGAGTGCAGGCAACGTAACGACCGAATTGCTTATACATGAGAGGACATAACCGTCGGTTATGTCCTCTCATGCCTCGCACAGCTTCTTTTAGATATCGAAGTAGAGGAAGAACTCGTAGGGATGCGGCCGCAGCCTGAGCTGATCGACCTCTCTCGTCCTCTTGTAGGCGATCCAGGTATCGATCGCGTCCTGGGTGAAGACGTTGCCCTTCAGCAGGTATTCGTGATCCTCCTCCAGGTGGCTGAGCGCTTCCTCGAGGCTGCCCGGCATGGTCGGCACCGAGGCGAGCTCCTCGGGGCCGAGCTCGTAGATGTCCTTGTCGAGCGGATCGCCCGGATGGATCTTGTTCTCGATGCCGTCGAGCCCCGCCATCATCATCGCTGCGAAGGCGAGATAGGTATTGCACGACGGGTCGGGGAACCGGACCTCGACTCTCTTCGCCTTCGGACTCGCCGAATAGGTGGGGATCCTGATCGAAGCGGAGCGGTTCCGTGCGGAGTACGCGAGGTTGACCGGCGCCTCGAAGCCCGGGGTCAGCCGCTTGTAGGAGTTCGTGGTCGGGTTCGTGAGCGCCGCAAGGGACTTTGCGTGTTTCAGGACGCCGCCGATGTAGTAGAGCGCCATCTCGCTCAGCCCTGCGTAGCCGTTGCCGGCGAAGAGGGGCTTGCCGTTCTTCCAGAGGCTCTGGTGGACATGCATGCCCGACCCGTTATCCCCGAAGAGCGGCTTCGGCATGAAGGTGACGGTCTTGCCGTGCCTCCGGGCGACGTTCTTGATGATGTATTTGAAGAGCATGTTCTTGTCGGCCATCTTCACGAGCGAGTCGAACCGCATGTCGATCTCGGCCTGGCCCGCGGTGGCGACTTCGTGGTGCTCCCGCTCTACGTAGATGCCGCACTTCAGCATCTCCATTACCATCTCGGTCCTGAGGTTCACCTGGCTGTCGGTGGGCGGCACCGGGAAGTAGCCCTCCTTGTGGCGCGGCTTGTAGGCGAGATTGGGCTTCTCATCGCGGCCCGAATTCCAGATGCCCTCGACGGAGTCGATGAAGTAGTAGCCGCTGTGGGCGTTCTGGTCGAACATGACATCATCGAAGATGAAGAATTCTGCCTCGGGGCCGAAGTAGGCGGTGTCGCCGATGCCGGTGGATTTGAGATACGCCTCGGCCTTCTGCGCAATGTAGCGGGGATCCCTCGTGTAAAACTCCTTGGTGATAGGATCGACGATGTTGCAGACGAGGCTGATCGTCGGATATTCCATGAAGGGGTCCATGAAGGCGGTCGCCGCATCGGGAATGATCAGCATGTCCGACGTGTTGATCGCCTGCCATCCCCTGATCGAAGAGCCGTCGAAGCCGAGGCCTTCTTCGAACACCGCCTCGGTCAGTTCGGAAATGGGTACCGCAAAGTGCTGCCAGATGCCGGGGAAATCGAGAAACTTGAAATTCGCCATGACGGCCTTGTTCTCCTGGGCCATCTTGAGTACGTCCTTCGGTGTCATACCTTTCCTCCTTGAAAATGGTGTTGTGCGTTTGTCGCGTCCATCGCGTCCATCGCGTTTATAGCGTTTATAGCGTTATAGCGTAAAGGACGATCTCCTCAACGCTATAGACGGTCGTCAGACTGCCGATTCTCCGCGCTCGCCGGTTCGTATCCGGACGACATCCTCGATGGTGTAGACGAAGATCTTGCCGTCGCCGATCTTGCCGGTCTTCGCGGACTTCTCGATGGAGCTCACCACTTTAGGCGTCAGCTCGTCGGAAGTGACGACCTCGATCTTTATCTTGGGGATGAAATCGACGACATATTCCGCTCCTCTATAGAGCTCCGTATGCCCCTTCTGCCTCCCGAAGCCCTTCACCTCGGTCACGGTCATGCCCTGGATGCCGAGCTCGTTCAGGGCGTCCTTCACCTCATCGAGCTTGAAGGGCTTGATGATCGCTTCTATTTTTTTCATGTCTCACCTCCTCATTACTGCGCGTTGTGCGTTTATAGCATTCATCGCGCTTATTGCGGTACGCTATAACGCGACGGACGCTATAAACGCTACTGAAAGAACGCCTCGTAAAACTGCCTCGCCCTGCCGCTGTATACCTCGTAGGCCTTTTCCGTGGAATCCCGTATCGCGGCGAGATCGACCGCTTCGTCTTTGAGCCAGTCATAGATCATCTCTTTCGTCACTTCGATATGGAACTGGAAGGCGTACGCCCGTGCGCCGTACCTGAAGGCCTGGTTCGGGAAGAGCGCCGAGCCGGCGAGCCGGACCGCGCCTGCGGGGATATCGAAGGTCTCGCCGTGCCAGTGAAACACCTTGAACCTCTTCCAGAGGTCCCCTGCCTGCGGATGGGTCGCGAGCCTTCTCATGAGGGGGTCGCGGAGGCCGCCTTCGGCGAGCTCGATATCGTACCAGCCGATCTCCTTTTCTTTACCCTTATACACGGGTGCGCCGAGCGCCTTCGCCATGATCTGCGCGCCGAGGCAGATGCCGAGCACAGGCTTGCCCCGGACGGCAAAGTCCCGCGCCAGCGCCATCTCTTCCTTGATATAGGGATAACGGTCGTCCTCGTTCACGCTCATGGGGCCGCCCATCATGACGAGGCTGTCATACCGTTCCCCGGAAGAGAGGTCCTCTCCCTCCGACAAATCGACGGTCGTGTAGGGGATCGCCTTCGCCCTGAGGAAGGCCTCGATGGTTCCGGGGCCCTCGATCGATATGTTCTTGCAGATCAGGACAGACATACGGGAAGGAGTTTGCAAGCGCCATACCAGGATCGGGGCCTTTGAAAGTAAATCATTTTTTATGAAAGATCATCGCTGTCTGCCGTCTTTTTGGGCAGGCAGTGCTTAAAAAAGAGGCATAGTCGCCGGGATCGCCTCCCAGAGTAATAAGAAAATGCAGCTCCCGTGCTTCTACGGGAGCTGCATTGGGCGGGGGGAAAGGGCGGCTCTCGATTGCGCTGTCGCCCTTTAGGGCGGGGGTTATCTTGGGCTGATCAAGCCTTTCATCTTATAAGGAGCTCTTAGAAGCTTACGGTCAGGTTTATGCCTCCGTAGACAATATCCCTCTTTCCGTCATTGCTGAAGCCACTGATCGCGCTTTTGGCATCGTTGCTCAGCGGGAACGAGTAGGCTATCTTCGGGGTGATCACAACGGATTTGTAAACAGGGATATTCAGTGACGTGGACACCTCTCCGTTGTAGAAGTTGCTGAAGTCGTTGCCGTCGCTGTCGAAGCCCATCACTTTATTGTTGATGTTGTAGCTCGCCGCAGCGCCGAGGTTGAGGGTCATCTTCGCGAGGGTAAAGGAGTGGCTCAGCGAGGCGATGATGAACGTGCCGTCGCCCTCGTCATAGTCGTAGTAGATCGTGATGGCTGGCTTCAGCAGGGTGTCGTAGCTGGCCGAGAGGTATACCTCCTGGGTATCGTTGGCGCCCTCGAGGGCATAATAGATATACCCGGCGCCGAGAGTCAGCTTGCCTATGGGGCGGCTGTAGCTCAGGGTGATATCGGTTTCGGTCACCTCTCCGTGTCCGGTCTCGTCGCCGCTGGTTGCCTCGGCCCGATCGCTGTCGTAATTGGACCAGAGATTGGCGCCGAAGCTGCCGTAGGTGATGCCGACCGACGGCTGTACGACCCAGCTGTTGCTCAGCTTCTGGCCTCTCCATACATAATTGCTCATGATATCCGCCGAAGCGTACCCTCCCACCTTCGTCTCCTCGGCATACGCCGTAACCGCCGCCAGCACCATTACCACTGCCAGAACCGCCACTTTGAGCCTTCCTGGTACTTTCATCGCTTCCTCCAACGTGTATGAATTCTTCCGGCGGGCAACGCCCGCCGTCTCTCTTTTCCCCCGCAAGAACTCTTTACCCATCCGGTCCTTCCGGACGGTTCTCCTTCCTGATACCGTATTTCTTGACCTTATAGCCGATCATCCGCTCCGTTATGCCGAGCATCCGGGCCGCCTTCGCCAGTACCCAGTCGCTCTCCCGGAGCGCAGCGAGGATCTCCTCTTTTTCCATTTCCTTTACTCTGTCCCGCAGCGAGCTCATGGCGTATTCCCTCTGCGAGACAATGCCAGAACCATGCCAGGAGGGTTAGATCGCTGCCTCGCCGCGTTCTCCCGTGCGGATCCTTACCACCTCCTCGAGAGACGAGACGAAGATCTTGCCGTCGCCGATTTTGCCGGTCTTTGCGATTCTCTCTATCGTGGCGATCGCTTTGTCGAGGAGCGCGTCCGCGACGACGACGACGATGGCTACCTTGGGAACGAAGGCGATGTCGTACTCGGCGCCGCGGTAGAGCTCGACATGGCCCTTCTGCCTGCCGAAGCCCTTCACCTCGGCCACCGTCATCCCCTGGATGCCGATGCCGTTGAGGGCGTCTTTCACTTCATCGAGCTTGAACGGTTTGATGATCGCTTCTATCTTCTTCATGGTATCTCTCCTCCTACTTCGTGTCCGGGGCATAGATGCTCCCGCCGTGTCCTAAAGCCGCTGCGCTTTCTTTGCCCTTTCCGGGCTCGTGGTGGAGCGAGCCGCCGACATGCTGCTGGAGGTTGTACGCTCGTTCTCCGTGCTCGCTTTCGTCGAGGCCGGTGACCTCGCTTTCAGCGTCGACCCTGATGCCCACGAGGGCCTTGATGACCATGAAGATAATGAAGGTCACCACCCCGGTATAGACGACCGTAACGCCCGCGGCGATGAGCTGCGTTATCAGCTGCCCCGGGTTGCCGTACAGCAGTCCCCTGCCGAGCTCATTGACCGCAGGGTCCGCAAACACTCCCGTCAGAATGGCACCGAGCGTGCCGGCAACACCGTGAATGCCGAAGGCATCGAGCGTATCGTCATAGCCGAGCCGGGGCTTCATCACCGCCACCGAGAAGAACGACACCACCCCCGCAGCAGCCCCGATGATGAGCGCCCCCGTGATGTTGACGAACCCCGCAGCAGGGGTGATCGCCACCAGGCCGGCCACCGCCCCCGAGGCGAGCCCCAGCACCGTGGGCTTCTTCGAGTGCAGCCACTCCACGAGCATCCAGGCCACTGCCGCAATGGCCGTTGCCGTATTGGTGTTGATGAAGGCCGCCCCTGCAAGGCCGCTTGCGCCCAATGCAGAGCCTGCATTGAACCCGAACCAGCCGAACCACAGCAGCCCTGCGCCGGTCACCACCAGGGTCAGGTTGTTGGGAATGAGGGAGGCCTCGCGCCGTCTGCCCAGCACCAGGGCCCCGACGAGCGCGGCAACGCCCGCATTGATATGAACGACCGTGCCCCCGGCGAAGTCGAGGGCCCCCAGCTTCGCCAGGAACCCGCCGCCCCATACCCAGTGGGCCACCGGCACATAGCAGAGCGTCATCCAGAGTATGGAGAAGAGGACCCAGGCCGAGAACTTCATCCGCTCGATATAGGCGCCGCTCGCCAGGGCGACGGTGATCGCCGCAAAGGTGAGCTGGTAGACAATGAAGATGTTCTCGGGAATGGTCTTGGCGAGGTCGTTGATGCTGCCGGCAGTGACGCCCCTGAGCATCACCTTGGCGCTGTCGCCGATAAAGCCGCCTATGTCGCCGCTGAAAGAGAAGCTGAAGCCGTAGAGGACCCACAGGACGCTGACGATGCAGAAGGTGACGAAGGACATGGCGATGGTGTTGAGGGTGTCCTTGCGCTTTGAGAGTCCGCCATAGAAGAGGGCGAGACCGGGGATGGTCATGAGCATGACGAGGGCCGTGGCCACGATCATCCAGGCGGTATCGCCGGTGTCGATCTTCGGGGCTGCTGCGGGAGCCGGGGCGGGCTGCTCAGCCGCAGGGGCCGCCACAGCTGCAGGATCGGCCGGGGCCGTCTCTGCCCCCGCCAACCCCGTAACCCCCATCACCGCCACCATCACTGCCGTAAATAATAACCGTTTCATACAATTCCTCCTTTCTTTTTATGTAAGAGTGCCTTGATGTCGTACGTTTTGATCGTGCCGCCGATCATGCGCTCTTGTTCCATGAGCGGGGAGGTGCGAAAACCGTGCCAGCGGTAAGGTGATTGTTTTGCCGTGGAATACTCCTCTTATGGGTGCTACAAAATTGTCAGCAGCCACCAAATTGTAGGACAGCCGATGCCGGGGAGAGGGCGCTCTACGGGGAGGGCGCCGGACTGCAGGAGGCAACGAGGGCGGCGACCCCGGGGTCGGCAGGGTTGGCCATTACGGCAGCGGGAGCGCCGGCCTGGGCGACCCTGCCGTTCGTGTAGACGATCATCGTGTCGGCAAGAAAGGCGGCCTCGGCCAGGTCGTGCGTTACGAGGACAACAGGAAGATCGAAGTCGCGCCGTATCTCTTTCAGGAGCATGCGCATCTCCATCCGCAGGGGAGTGTCGAGGGCGGAGAACGGCTCATCCAGGAGGAGCACCGGCGGCCTCCGGATGAGCGCCCGGGCGAAGGCGACGCGCTGCTTCTGCCCTCCCGAGATCTCGGCAGGATACTTATGCTCCAGACCGTTCAGGCGAAAGGTGTCCACCAGTGCGCCGACCTCCTCTCTCCGTTTATGCCGTCCGGTCCCGTTAAGGCCATAAGCGATATTCTCGCTGACCGTCATGTGGGGGAAGAGCGCGAGGTCCTGGAAGACGTATCCCAGCGCCCGGCGGTTGGGCGGGACATTGATGCGTGCGCCGCTGTCGAAGAGAACACAGTCGTCGACCTGTACCCTCCCCTCGTCCGGTGTCATGAGCCCTGCGATCATCTGGAGGGTCATCGACTTCCCCGCCCCTGAATAGCCGAAGAGGACCGCGAGCTCGTTGCCGATCTCCCAGGCCGCTTCGAGCGTGAACCCCTTCACCGCTTTCTTGAGCCGCACCGCTAATCCCATCAGACGATCCTCCGCGAATAGCGGTTGGCAAGATAGAGGAAGAGCGCCGACATGAGCGTGAGGAGCAGTACCATGCCATGAGCCGTGGACCATTCGCCGCTCCCTGCGAGAGCGTAGATGGCGATCGGCATCGTATCCGTCCTCCCCGGCAGGTTTCCCGCGAGCATGAGGGTGGCGCCGAACTCTCCCAGGGCACGCGCAAAGGAGAGCACCGCACCCGCAACGATCCCCCGCTTGGCGAGAGGGAGGATCACCTTGAGCGCGGTCTCGAGCTCCGAATGCCCCAGGGTGCAGGAGGCATTGATGAGGTTCTTGTCCACTGACTCGATCGCTGCTCGTGCTGTCTTGATCATCAGCGGCAGCGCAACGACGAAGGAGGCGAGCACCGCCGCGTACCAGGTAAACATGACGGTCCAGCCGGTCCATTCATGAAGGGGCCTGCCGATGGCGCCGTTTCTTCCGAAAAGGATGACGAGGTAATAGCCGGTGACGGTCGGCGGCAGGACGAGCGGGAGCGTAAAGAGGATGTCGATCAGCTCTTTACCCCTGAACTCCCGCCGCGCAAGGAAGTAGGCAACGGCAGTACCGATGACCACGATGAAGACGGTGGCCACCGCCGCTACCTGCAAAGAGAGCCTCATCGAAAAGAGGATCGAGTTATCCATAGTAATCGTTATCGTTCCCTATACACGTTGATAGAGGAGGGGTGAGCCGTTCCGGAGGCTTTACCTGCGACACCGCAGAAGATTTTCATACTGCCCATCGTGATCGTGACGAGGATTGCGTTTCAGGTGAACGCTTCCTGCTCCCCGCTGAATACGGTATCTCGTCGCATTGTAAAGCCTCCGGAACGGCTCACCCCTCCTCATTCCGTCAGACGCTCTTAATTCTTACTCATCGTAAACCCGTATTTCTCGAGTATCCTCTTCCCTTCCGGCGAGGTTACTGCATCGATGAACGCTCTCGCCGGTCTTTCATTTTTAGTTCCTCTCACGACGGCAAGGGGATAGAGAACGGGCTTATGGCTCTGCGCGGGAGCGGTTGCGATGCCCCTGACTTCTTTCGGCCTGGTCATGGCATCCGTCGCATAGACAACCCCTGCATCCACTTCGCCGCGCGCCACGTAATCGAGCACCTGGCGCACGTTCCCGGCGAGGACGAGCTTGTCTTCTACTGCGTCGAATATCCTGTAGTACCGGAATACTTCTTCGGCATATCGCCCGACCGGCGCGGTCTTCGGGTTGCCTATCGCTATCCTCTTGACGCCTTTTGTCGCGAGGTCTTCAAAAGATCGTATCGATGCCGTCGCAGCAGCGGGCACCACGAGCACCACGGCGTTCGCCGCGAAATCGGTCCTCGATGACCGGATGACGAGCCCCTTCCGGTCCAGCGCATCCATATCGCCCGGCGCTGCCGAGGCGAAGACATCGACCGGAGCGCCGGCTTCGATCTGCCGGACCAGATCGCCGGAGGGGCCGAAATTGAAGGCCACCCTGGTCCTTTTATACTTCGCCTCGTACCGTTTGCCGATTTCCTCGAAGGCGCTCTTCAGGCTGAGCGCCGCGGAAACGGTAATCTCCCGCGCCGGTTCGGCGGAAGCCGGCGGCAGGGAGAGCATACTGCCCGCTAAAAAGACCAGGGCCGGAAGCAGTACCGTCCTCATGATCTTATCCGACCGTGTCGCAGTAGTCTTCGCCGAGCCTCGCGTGGAGCGTCTCGAGCTCCATATCGCCGTCCTGGCCGAGGATGCCGCAGGCGTCGGCCCTGCACTGCTTGCAGTGGCTCATCTGGGACAGGTAGCCGCCGCACTCGGTGCGCTTCGCGTGTATCGTCTCGCGCGAAGGGCGTCCGAGCCCGGTGAATTCTGCCTGGGGGATGAGAGGGATAATGTTCATGATATCGGCGCCCTTCGCGCCTGCTTCCCGGGCGATGAGGGGAAGCTCTCCATCGTTGATCCCGGGTATCATGACGCTGTTCACCTTCACCATCAGCCCCGCTTCAGCGGCCTCGCCGAGCCCTCTCCATTGATTGTCGAGCAGCAGCGCGGCCGCCTCCCTCCCGGTAGAGCGCCGCCCCCGACAGGAGACCCATGAGTATATTTTTTCAGCGGTCTCGGGCAGCACCGCATTGATAGTAACGGTGACGCTCCTGACCCCCGACCGCAGCAGCGCATCGAGCTTATCCGGGAGCGCGAGCCCGTTGGTCGAGACGCAGAGGATGAGGTCGGGGAATGCGCGGTGAATGGCGCTCATCGTCTCGAAGGTCGCCTCGTTGGCGAGAGGGTCCCCCGGGCCCGCGATGCCGATGACGCTGATGCGGCCGCTCCGTTCAACGACCGCCTCTGCCCGCTCCAGCGCCTCGGCAGGAGAGAGGACGGTACTGGTGATGCCCGGCCGCGATTCATTGGCGCAGTCGTACTTCCTTATGCAGTACCGGCACTGGATGTTGCATGCCGGCGCCACCGGGAGATGTATCCTGCCGAACGTGCGGTGCGCCTCCTCGGAAAAACAGGGGTGATCGGCGGCGATCTTCTTTTTCCTGGGCATCGTTACGGGAATCATGGATCCTTCCTCCCCCGTCCGCTTTCGCAGCACGGTTGTTTTTTACCGTGCTGGTAGCAAGGGCGGTGCCAGGGGAGGATATGACTGAAAATACAGCATGCTCCTGCGCAGCCGGAGATGCGGACATGGACAAAAAAGGAGCAAAACTGCCAAAAGTGTAGCAGGCGTGAGGCGCTGATCGAGCATGCCCTCTGCCGATGTGGTAGGATGCAGAGGAACAGCATAAGGGAAAGGAGGCTGATCGATGAGCGCGTATTTCCCGATCGTGAAGGAGCTGGGGCCGGGCACGTACCGGTGGTGCGCCTGCGGCAAGACCGGTACGGAACCGTTCTGCGATGATTCGCATGGAGAGGCGGACAGGGGGCCGGTGGAGCTGAAGCTGAGAGAGCGGAAGAAGGTGGCCTTCTGCACCTGCCGGAAGACGAGGAACGCTCCCTACTGCGACGGCACCCACGTACACCTCAAGGAGTGAGCTGAAAGCGGCGGCAGCATGGTATAATTGCGGATGCGGTTTATCGCCGACCTCCACATCCATTCGAAATACTCACGGGCCACCAGCAGCGACATGTCTCCCGAAAGCCTCTGGAAGTGGGCGCAGCTCAAGGGGATCGGGGTCATGGGCACCGGCGACATCACCCATCCCGCGTGGTTCAGGGAGCTGAACGAAAAGCTCGAGTCCGCGGGCAACGGGCTCTTCCGGCTCCGCAGGGAGTTCCGCACCGGCGATGTCCCCGCGTCATGCAGGGCGGAAGTAGGGTTCATCCTCTCCGCCGAGATCAGCTGCATTTACAAGAAAGGGGAACGGACGCGGAAGGTACACTCCATCCTGTTCCTCCCTGACTTCCCCGCCGCGGCCCGGCTGAGCATCGAGCTCTCGAAGATCGGGAACCTCAATGCCGACGGGAGGCCGATCCTGGGGCTGGATGCAAAGGAGCTCCTGAAGATCCTCATGGAGGTATCGCCCGAGGCGATGCTCGTCCCTGCTCATGTATGGACGCCCCACTTTTCGGTCTTCGGCGCAGAGTCGGGGTTCGACTCCCTCGAAGAGTGCTTCGAGGAGCTGACTCCCCATATCCACGCGATCGAGACCGGGCTCTCCTCCGATCCCCCGATGAACTGGCGGCTCTCGGCCCTCGACCGCATCACGCTCATCTCGAACTCCGACGCCCATTCGCCGGCCAAGATCGGCCGCGAGGCGAATATCCTCGATACCGAGCTCTCCTATAAGGGGATCATGGAGGCGCTGAAGACGAAGCAAGGGTTTACGGGCACCATCGAATTCTTCCCCGAGGAGGGGAAGTACCATTACGACGGCCACCGGCTCTGCGGGGTGAGCCTCGATCCGAAAGAGACGAAACGCCACAACTATCTCTGCCCGGTCTGCGGTAAACGGGTGACGGTGGGAGTGATGCACCGCATGGAGCTGCTGGCTGACCGTGCCGAGGGCTCGAGGCCCGGGAGCGCGCCGGGGTATCGTTCCATCATCCCCCTGCCCGAGGTGCTCGCTGAGGCGTTGAAGGTCGGGGTCAGCAGCAAGGCCGTGATGAAGGGATATCTCCGCCTGCTGGAGCAGCTCGGCAGCGAGTTTACCATTCTCATGGATACGCCGCTCGACGAGATAGGCCGGGCGAGCAACGCCCTGATCAGGGAGGCGGTGGCCCGGGTGCGCGCCGGGAAGGTGCATATCGCGCCGGGCTACGACGGCGAGTTCGGTAAGGTAAAGATATTCGAGGCTGTCGAGCGGAAGGCGATCAAAGGGCAGGCGATGCTCTTCTGAGGGAGCGGGAGATGACGGGCTCTTCGATTCTCCGACTTACCCTGAGAGAGGACGACGGTGATATCGAGGAGGAGCGCAGGCTCCTCTTCGTGGGCACGACGAGGGCGAAGGATGAGCTCTTCCTGCTCCCTGCGCGGAACAGGTTTCTCTGCGGCCAGCGGCGGGCGCCGCTGCTATCGCCATTCCTCGGGGAGCTCCCGGAGCCGCTCGTGCAGACCATGGTGATCCCGGATAGGGCAACGAAACAGAACAAAGAGCGGCAGATCGGGCTTTTCTAATGAGCGTGCAGGTACGTTCGTATTTCCTTGATAAAGGTCCTGAAATCTTTTAGTCTCTTCCTGTAAACCGCGTAGGTTACCGAATGCTCAACATCCTCGTACCCATGAATGAGGATATTCCTGAAGCGGGCCATTGCTTTGAAGGTATCGGTATGCTCTTTCGCTATGATCCGGTTTCCCGCAAGAATGTCGAAGCATTCCGCATAGGTTTCGGGCTCGTTCAGATCGAGCGCGCTGACGAGGTGCTTGCAGATATCCACCATCTGCTCAATCGAGAGCTGGATGTTCCTTTCAATGAACCTCCGGGCTACGGTATTTCCACTGAACTCCTCCAGGGTGGCGACGTTCACAAGACGCAGCTCCCTGATGTGCTCTTCTATGCGCCTGAGCTTTTTTTCGATCAGCTTTTTATCGATCATAAGCGCTCATGCCCGAAACATAATTGTACTCGTCATAGTCTGCTATGGTTTTCTCCCTGAATTTCCGATAGGCAGTTTCGTCGTTGATGGTAAGGGCGACCCTATGCTTCATCACGTGGTGCCTGAGGAAGGCCGATGCAGTGTTGAGGACAACGACATCGACATCCTTTCCGGCCATCTCGGAGAGCGCAGTGATGAAGCGGAGCAGGTCCATACCCTCCGGCGGCTTATAAAAACAGATCGCTATGTCGATATCGCTGTTTTTCCGGAGCACACCTGCTGCAGCCGAACCGAACAGGTGGGCAAAAGCCACATTGGGATCGTTTGCCAGAAAGTCTTTGAGCTTTCGGGTTAATTCTTTCACGGTTGTGCCCTCACGGCTTTTTAAGATTATAGCACAGACCCTGCATAGACATTCACTCATGAAAAGATTATCATATCCCTAAGAAACCGACCCGGGAGGAAGCAGTGGCACGCATCGGGATTCTTACCTGTTCCAACGCGACGCAGGAGCTGGGATGCTCCTCGGTGAGCTGCCTCGCTGACCTGCGGAAGCGAAAGGGGTCGTTTGCCGGGTATCCTCCCGAAGAGCCGCTCGATCTTGTCGGCATCATCAACTGTCCCGGCTGTCCCACCCTTACGGGAGCCGATAAGCTGCTGCAGCGGATCAGGGCGCTCACCGAGTTCAGGATCAACGCGATCCATTTCTCCAACTGCGTGAAAGCGCTCTGCCCGTTCAAAGAGAAGTACAGGGCGGTGCTCGATGCAGCCTCCCCTGATATCGAGATCGTTATCGGGACGCACCAGGAGCATATTACGCCGGAAGAGTTCAGGGCGCGGGTGAAAAAGATATTTGCCCGGCCGAGGATTACGATGGTGGATATGATCCTCAACCTGGATCAGCAGTAAGAGGACTCCATGGCCTGCAAAGATCATGAGCCTATCGCCTTCACAAGACATGCGGAAGTAAGGAGGCGGTGCCGAAAAGGGCTCACTTTGAGATGCTCATCGCATCGAATGTCAAGGCGAGGTACATGCCCTCACTTTCGATTACACCCTATCTAAAGAGGGAGAAGGCGGGAAGAGTAATGAGCTTTTTCAAGAAAGCAGATCTCGAGGCGACACGGGTCCGCGATGGAATCGTGCTCAGGGCAATCTCCGGCAATAAGACAATGATCACTTTCTTCGATTTCGAGCCAGGTGCGGTTATACCTGCCCACAAGCATCCGCATGAACAGATAACCTATGTCATTGAGGGCGAGATGGAGTTTACCGTTGAAGGGGAGGCAAGGGTTCTCAGGGCCGGCGAGGGTGTCGTAATTTACGCCGATCAGGAGCACAGTGGAAGGGTGCTGGACAAGGCGGCTAAAGCCGTAGATGCATGGTATCCGATCCGGGAAGACTATTTATAGGAGTAGCGAGACAGGCATGATCCGGGAATGTACAGAGAGCGACTTCGATAGCATGCATGACATCATCAACGATGCCGCGCAGGCATACAAGGGGATTATTCCCCCGGACTGCTGGGAGGAGCCGTATATGTCCAGGGAGCACCTCCGGGAGGAGATCGATGCCGGGGTTATCTTCTGGGGACATGAAGAGAACGGAACGCTCATCGGTGTGATGGGAATCCAGCACGTCAAGGATGTCACCCTCATCAGACACGCCTATGTCCGAACAATCGAAAGAAAGAGGGGGATAGGCGGCGGCCTCCTCGCGCATCTCCTCACTATGGCGGATCGGCCGGTGCTGATCGGCACCTGGGCTGCTGCTCTCTGGGCAATCCGTTTTTACGAGAAGCATGGCTTCCGGCTCGTCACTACGGAAGAAAAGGAACGGCTGCTCAGGGCGTACTGGTCGATTTCCGATCGCCAGATCGGGACCTCGGTGGTGCTCGCCGGACAGAAATGGTTCGAGCGGTCCGGAGGAGCCCCTCGCGTTTATTCCTGATCGGGAGCGTGGGTATCGGAGGTTTCGGCGGAGGCATAAACGCGCTGCTGTCATTACGATTGAGTTATCATCATTGACTTGGATTTTAAAGGCAGCAGTTCGGAGTGATACGTGGAAAGCTCCGGAACGGGTTAGATAACTGTTATCTTATTGCCGTCGAGCTCGACAATGTCACCTTTGCGGGCTTTGTAACGCTTGCGCAGCTCGACGGCGCCGTTCACCGTGACGCGGCCTTCGGCGATCAGTGCTTTCGCCATGCCGCCGCTCTCGCAGAGTCCGGTGACCTTCAGCAGGTTGTGCAGCTCGATAAACTCATGGTCTCCGAGGGGAAACTCCTTCATTACCGTCTCCTGAGCTCTCGAAGGGGTCCGTACCGTCTGCCGGGCTCGGATGATCCTTCGTATCCGTTCTCAGCAGATTATAGCATGCCCGGCGGGAATGTTTGACAGCTGCCGGGAAAGGAGATACGCTTGAATTAAAGAGGGCTGCGGGAGGTGTCCCGTGTTCATTTCCGATTTGATCATCGCGCTCCTGATCGCTATCGCCGTCACGTTCGTCTTCGCGGTGGTGTTCAGGAGGGTGGGCCCCTGGTTCAGCGTGATCGTCTTCTTTTTCGTTATATTTTTCGCAGCATGGGCCGGCGGCATATGGCTCCCTCCTGCGGGACCGTCGCTATGGGGGATTTACTGGGTCCCCTTTCTCGTCGTCGCCCTGATCTTCGCCTTTCTCCTCGCCGCTACGGCGCCGGCACTGCCCAAGCGGGAGGGGAGGGAGTCCCCGACGCCCGACACCGAGAAGGAAAAGCAGGCGGCAGCGGTCTTCGGGATATTCTTCTGGATCCTCATGGTCGCCCTCGGCGTCACGATCATCGCCCGCTATATTACGCGATTCCTCTGAGCCTCTTTCCTTTCGACTCGCTGCGCGTTACGCATAACGCATTACGGCCTTTTACTTCCCGCTGCAGTCTCCCGCCTGCCCGAGAGCCACTGCTTCAGCAGGGTGATGCCCCCGGCAAACAGCGAGCTGCTCTCGGAGGATATCATTTCATAGAGGTCCTCCTCGATGAGAGTCCGCTCGGGATCGAACAGGGGAACGTCCGGCTTGATCGTCTTCAGCCACTGCTTCTCATCGAAGACCGAGTCCATGGTGTGGTGCCTAAGACGGCTCTCCGGGTCCGCGGCAAGCGCGTCGAGAAACCCGACGAGGTCTTTCTGCCGGCCAATGATGCCGGCGCTCATGCCGGTGAGCTCCGCGAGGAGGCTGAACCGGACGCGGCGGATCGAGCGTATGAGATCGTACTCTGCAAGCGACTCCGCCTCCCAGGACACGTTCAGCTCGACATCGAGCCCCAGACTGCGGTTTGTGGTGTTCGCCGAGCCGACGGTGAGGAAGCGGTCGTCGATGATGAGCAGCTTGGAATGGATGTAGGTCGGCCTCCCCCGGCTGCCGCCCGGTTCCGATAGCGAATAATAGATGCCCAGGGAGTGCCCTGTCTCGAGGGCGGTCTTCTCGAGGGAGCGGAGGATGCGCGCCTGTGCCACGCCGACGGCGATCTCCTCGAGAACGTCTTGCGGCCGCCTGGGGAGAAGGATAACGATCTGGAGCTTCGGCCGGGTTGTGCCGGACATCCTGGCGACGAGCGCTCTATAAACGGCGCAGGAGCTGAGATACTGGTTTTCTATATAGATAAGGTGTTCTGCCGCCGCTATCGCATCGATGAACAGCTGTTTTATTTCGGTGATCGAATGGTTCAGCCTCGAAAAGGTGGCGGCCTGGGTGCGGCTGAGCGCTACCGTCTGTTTCGGGATCGGCAGTCCGTACTCAAGCCCGACGATCGGTATATCGTCCGTACCGGGGGCGCCGGGAAGGGTCAGCTGATCGCTGGTCGCAAGCTGCCAGCGCGTCCTGAAGAGCCGCTCGATGCGCAGGGCGATCGGGCCCCGATGATAGGTCTGGATCTCATGGTAGGGGCCGTAGGCCGCCCCGTCGGGATTGATCCTGTGGGGGTCGTCGGCACGGTGCAGCCTGGTGTCCCAGCGGCCCGCACAGATGTCCATGCCGCCGATGAAGGCGACGGAGCCGTCGATGACGACAAACTTCTGGTGCTGGCTCGCCCCGACGGGGTGGGTGCCTTCGAAACGGAAACGGATCCGCTCGCTGGTGGTCCAGTTGAAGATCCACTCCTGGAGCCACTCGCGCTCGAGCATGAAGATGAAGCTGAAGTCCCAGGCGAGAATATAGATCTCGAGCTCCGGGTTCCGCTCGCACAGATCGTTCAGGAACTCGATGAAGCGGGTGTCGCCGTCGGCCTCGTCGGCATCCTCCCCGCGCAGCAGCATCGCTTCGCTGTCGAACTGCCAGCCGGAGATGAGGATATAGCGCCGCGCCGCGCGGGCAGCATGATAAAAGGCGCGGTAATAATCATGCCCGTCGACGAAGACGCCCGCTTCGGAGACCTCTTCGATGGTCCAGCAGTTTCGGTGGCTGAGTATCCGGTGCATCGTTCGTACTCCTTGAGCACGGATTCGTCAGAAGCAACAATCAAGGAGAAGAAATGAACATCGAGGAGCTCCTCCTCTTGCAATGGCGCTCTTTGATGTGTACTCTTCCTTCTTCAGAAGAGCGCGAGACGGCTTCTAGGTGATACGTACGGTGGCGATCAGCGGCAGATGGTCCGAAGCGATCTGCGTTATGCGGGTACGGGGCACCTCGATGCGCTCCACCGTGAACTCGGGCCCGACGAAGACGTGATCGATACGGGCGAGAGGATAGACGCTCGGGTAAGTCCTGCGGGGACGGCTGCCGTTGAACGAGAGCTGGACGTCCCTCAGCATCCTTTTGAAGGTGCGATAGGTCGGCGACAGAGGCAGCGCATTGAAATCGCCGCAGAGAACGAGCGGCGCACAGCACTCGGGGCTCGCAAGCCACTCCTCGCTCAGCAGCGACCGGGTCTGCGCCATCCGCTCGCGGCGGTCGAGTCCGAGATGGGTATTGATGATATGGATCTCCTTCCCCTCGAGCTCGACACTCGCCCAGATCGCCCCCCGCTGCTCGAGCGTGCGGCGGCCGTTGAAGGTCGGGAGCGGGCCGGCCTTGATCAAGCTCAGGGGATAGCGGCTCAGGATCGCGTTGCCGTACTGCTCATCCTCGATCTCGAAGGAGGGATGAAAGTGGAAATCCATCTCGAGGTGCTCCGCGATGACTTTTGCCTGGTGTACCTGGCCGGTGCGGACCCTCCCGTTATCGAGCTCCTGGAGCGCAACGACATCGGGCTGATATTGAGCGATGACGTTGGCGATGCGGAAAGGGGAAACTCTGCCGTCCCTGCCGATACAGCTGTGGACATTATAGGTCATGATGCTAAAGGTATGTGACGACTTCATTACTGCACAAGAGGGCCTGAGGCCAAAGAACTAATTCTGCCCTTATTATACACGAAAAGCACCGTATCCCACAAGAAAACCGGAGCGCTTCGCAGGGCAGTCGCATCACTATGGACACCCTTTCAAAGCACGTGATTGCGGCAGCACGTGAAGCGGGTTAGACTTAAGTATACGTCACCGCAGGAGCAGAGGCGACTATGGGCAGAGGAAGAACGGGTGAGCGCAGCGGAGCGGTCGGGAGCAGACACGCGGCAAGGGATATCATCCTCCTCGCGGTGCTGGCAGCGGCGATAGTGTTTCTCCGCCGGTCGGGGCTCGGCGATCACCTGACGTTCGAGAACCTCAAGGAGAACAGCGCGCTCCTGCTCGCCTTCGTGGAGCGGCATTATCTCCTTGCCGTGGCGGTCTATATAGGACTGTTCATCTCGACTGCCTTTGTCGTTCCCGGAGCGCTCGTGCTCACGATCGCTGGCGGCTTCCTCTTCGGCGTCATGCCGGGGACGCTCTACACGACCCTCGGGGCGTCGGCAGGCGCGAGCCTCTCCTTTTTTGCCGCGCGCTATCTCGCGGGGAAGCGGATCCAGCGCCACTACCGCACGCAGCTCGAACGATTCAATGCCGAAATAGACAGAAACGGCTACATTTATCTCTTCATCATGCGGGTCGTGCCGGTGTTTCCTTTCTTCGTGGTCAATGTCCTCGCGGGCCTGACGAGGATTCCCTACCGGGTCTTCCTGGTGATGACGCTCCTCGGCATGATCCCCGGCGCAGCCGTCTACTCGTTTGTCGGCAGGCAGCTGAGTACGGTGCATACGGCGGACGACCTCCTCTCGCCCGGCATCATCGCCGCGCTGGTGCTGCTGGCCCTCTTCACCCTGGCGCCGATCCTCTACCGCCATCGGCGGAGAGCGCGCAGGTAAGGGCAGCGGGCCGTATGTTGCATTAACCGGGACAAAAGATGAACAATAGGGTATGCCCAAGGCAAATCACCATGGAACAGAGGAGCGCGCCGAGGCCCCGCCGGATATCCGCGGAGGAGAGCGGTGCGTCACCGAGGATTTCCTCGCGCATCTGCTCCACGACCTGAAGACGCCGGTGATCACCATCAAGGGCTATGCAAAACGCCTCCAGGAGGAGAAGCTCGGGACGCTTACCGCGGAGCAGGCCGAAGCGGTAGCGCTGATCACCGAGAGCTGCGACCGCCTCGAACATGACCTGAAGATGATCCTCGAGTACGCGCGGTCCGCATCGCGGACGGAGATCGAGATCCCGGCCGAACCGTTCGACCTCACGGAAACCATCACCGGCCTCGTCAAGAGCTTCAAGCCCCTTGCGCGGAGGAAGAAGATCGCCCTCACCGCGGATATGCCGCGTGCTCCCCTCGCCATTCACGCCGACAGGCGCATGCTCGACCGCGCTGTTGCGAATCTCGTCGACAACGCGATAAAGTTCACCGACCCCGGCGGATGGGTGAAAATATCCCTGTCTGAGAGAGAAGAGGTCGTCGAGGTGCGGGTCAGCGACAGCGGAAAGGGCATGGAAAAGAGCAAGGTCAACCTCATCTTCAAGCCGTTCGAACAGGTCATCGGCATCGACGACCGGGAGCTCCGCGGCGTGGGACTGGGGCTCGCCAACGTGAAGCGGTATGTCGAGCTCCATCGGGGTGTGGTAGCGGTGGAGAGCGAGGTCGGCAAGGGGAGTACCTTCATCATCCGGCTTCCGAAGCGGCAGTCCGGCGCTAAGTAACCGTGTCGGACGGGCTTACACTTTCTTGACAATCCCTCAAACCTCTGTTATATGTTTAAAAGAGACACAGCTCTCTCCGGGGTATCGCGCAGCACTACGGTCCGCCTTACCCGGTATATCCGCTATCTCTGCGCAGCGGTTCCAGGGAGATAGACACATCATCATTCTTATTAACCGTCGATAGCGAAATTTCTCGCACAGCGCTGCACCAGGCGACATTTCTTCGCACCCTCATTTCTGCCGCACCCGCCATCTCACGATTGTTTCTGCTGTGGGCAGCCGCAACGGGAAATGCAACTGTACGGTGAGGAGGATACCGTGAGCAAACACATCTTGATTACGGGAGGCGCAGGCTTTATCGGCTCCCATCTTGCCGATGAGCTGCTCAGGCAGGGCTATCGTGTTCGCGCGCTCGATAATCTCTCGGTTCAGGTCCACGGGCCCGACTGCACGAGGCCGGAGTATCTCAGTCCCGAGGTGGAGCTGATCGTCGGGGATGTGCGGGACCCGGAGGCGGTGGCGCGGGCCCTCGACGGCATCGATGCCGTGTACCACTTCGCAGCGGCAGTCGGCGTCGGGCAGAGCATGTACGAGATCGAGAAGTATATCGATACGAACAGCAGGGGCACTGCCGTTCTCCTCGAAGCGGCGATCAAGCGGCCCGTGGCGCGGCTGGTCGTCGCCTCGAGTATGAGCGTCTACGGCGAGGGGCTCTACTGCGCGCCGGACGGTACGGTCTGCAGCGATGCGGGGAGAAGCCTCGGGCAGCTGAAGGAGGGCAGATGGGAGCTGCAGAACCGGAACGGCGCTATCCTCGTGCCGGTGCCGACCCCCGAAGCCAAAAAACCCTGTCTCACCTCGGTCTACGCTCTTTCGAAATACGATCAGGAACGCCTCTGCATGATGGCGGGCCAGGCGTACGGGATCCCCGTGACGGCGCTCCGCTTCTTCAACGTCTTCGGAACACGCCAGGCCTTTTCGAATCCGTACACCGGGGTGCTCGCCATCTTCGCCTCACGGCTCCTCAACGGCAGACCGCCGCTCATCTTCGAGGATGGCTACCAGCAGCGCGATTTCGTGAGCGTCTACGATGTCGCGCGCGCCTGCCGGCAGGCACTGGAAGTCCCCGCCGCAGCGCATAACATCTTCAACATAGGAAGCGGTACTCCCTATACCATCCTCGAAGTCGCCGAGCGCATGGCGGAGGTCTTCGGGAAACGGCATATCAGGCCGCAGGTCGTCGGAAAATATCGAATGGGAGATATCCGCCACTGTTTTGCCGATATCTCCCGTGCCCGCGAAGTCCTGCATTACGAACCCTGCGTCACCTTCGACGAGGGTCTGCTCGAGCTGAGCGAGTGGATCGAGGGCAAGGTCGCCTTCGACCGGGTCGAAGAGGCGAGTGCGGAGCTGGCCGGGCGGGGGTTGACGGTATGAGCGAAGTGCGTTATCTCACGACCAGGATGCGGGACCGGCTCGCGAAGTCGGTGAGGGTGCAGAGCCCGCAGGCGACGCCGTCCCGGCGCGCGGGACCGGTCATCGGCATGAGCGAAACGTTCCGCACCGGCGCCTGCGACGAGGTCGAGCAGGTGTTGCATGATCTCAAAGCGCTCGGCGTCACCGAGCTCCGGGCGCCGGTCTCCTGGGCTCACTGGCAGACGCCCGCGGGAGAAGAGTGGTATAACTGGCTCATCCCCCGCCTGACTCAGGAAGTGCAAGTCCTTCCCTGTCTTGTCCAGACGCCCCCCTCCCTGGGGGTGCTTCCGAAAACATCCGCCCCTCCCCGTGACCCCAGGTCATTTGCCGACTTCGTCGAGGCGTTCCTTACCCGCTTCGATAAGTTCCTGGAGTATGTGGAGCTCTGGAACGAGCCGGATAAAGTATACAACTGGGACTGGCGGCTCGACCCCGAATGGCGCATCTTCTCCGAGATGATCGGCAGCGCCGCGTACCGGGCCCAGCAGTACGGGAAGAAGGCCGTCCTGGGGGCGACCTGTCCTACCGACCCGCACTGGCTCCGCCTGCTCTGCGAGCGCGGTATCCTTTCCTATATCGATGTCGTGGGATTTCACGGTTTTCCGGGCACGTGGGAGTTCGACTGGGACGAGTGGTCGTTCAAGGTGTCAGAGCTGCGCGATGTCCTGGACACCTACAGTCTCGACAAAGAGCTCTGGATTACCGAGACCGGCTTCTCCACCTGGAAGCATGACGAGCTCGGACAGCTGAGGGAGTTCATCAAGGCGGCCGAGGCACCGGCAGCGCGCGTCTACTGGGCGTCGGTCCGGGACCTCCCTCCCGACCTTCCCGGCCCCGAGGGCATGCATACCGATGAGCGGTGCTATCACCTCGGGCTGCGGCAGAGCGACGGGAGACCGAAGCTGCTCTTCCGGCTCTGGCAGAGCGGCGGGATCGATGCGGTGCGCGAGACGTTCCGGCTCACGCTCCCCCCCGTGCCTGCGCCTGAGCACCGGCTGCAGCCGGTGCTCATTATCGGCGGCGCAGGCTTCATCGGGACCAACCTCGCCCACCGCCTGCTCGCGACAGAGCAGCCGGTGCTCATCTACGATAACCTTTCCCGGCCGGGCGTCGAGCGGAACCTGCGCTGGCTGCGGGAGGCGCACGGCGACCTCGTCCGGGTCGAGATCGCGGACATCTGCAACCGCGCAGCCCTCCGGGAAGCGCTGCGCGGAGCCCGGCAGGTCTTTCACTTCGGCGCACAGGTAGCGGTGACGACGAGCCTCGTCAATCCCGATTATGACTTTACGGTCAATGTCTGCGGCACGATGAACCTCCTCGAAGAGCTCCGCAGACTCGAGAGCCCTCCTCCCCTGGTCTTCACCTCGACCAACAAAGTCTACGGGGGACTCGAAGATATCTATTTGCGGAAGTACGGCGCACGGTACGAGCCGATCGATTTCCTGACCAGGCTCTCCGGCATCAACGAGCGGTGCATGCTCGATTTCCAGAGCCCCTACGGCTGCTCCAAGGGCACGGCCGACCAATATATACTCGATTATGCCCGCACCTACGGGATCCCGGCGACGGTCTTCAGGATGAGCTGCATCTACGGCCCCCACCAACTCGGCACCGAGGACCAGGGGTGGGTGGCGCACTTCCTGATCAGCGCCATCAAGGGCAGGCCGATCACCATTTACGGTGACGGGATGCAGGTCCGGGATGTGCTGTATGTCGAGGACCTCGTCGACGCCCTGCTGATCGCCCAGGCGAATATCCGGCTCCTCTCCGGCCAGGCCTTCAACATCGGCGGCGGACCGGCGAACACGCTGAGCCTCCTCGAGCTGGTCGAGATGGTCGCCGGCCTGCACGGCGCGCGGCCGGAGGTGCACTTCGACGAGTGGCGCCACGGCGACCAGCGCTATTACGTCTCCGACGCGCGGAAGTTCAAGACCATGACCGGCTGGACCCCGCGGACGAGCGTACACCAGGGCGTCGCGAAGCTGTACGAGTGGCTGACGCTCTTGCGCGCCTCCTCCCCGATCCTCTTACAGGAGAAAGAGCCGCATGAAGTACTCATTGATCAATCCTGACTGGACCTTCGGCGGCAGCATCTACTTCGGATGCCGCGAGCCGCACCTCCCCCTCGAATACGGGTATGCGAAGGCGCTCCTGGAGCGCGTGGGACACGACGTGCTCCTTATCGACGGGCATAGGGATGGTCTCCCGGCGCAGGCGATTGCGCAGCAGACGCATGCCTTTGCCCCGGATATCATCGTCATTACCACGGCGCCGAGCTATCTCTTCTGGCGTTGCGCGCCCCCGGAGCTCCGTGCGCCCCTGGAGATCGTGCGGGCAGTGCGCGAGAGCGGGGCGCTTACCGTTGCCGTGGGGCCGCACGGCTCTACAACGCCCGAAGCGGTGATGAAAAAGCTGGGCGTCGACAGGGTGATACGGGGAGAGCCCGAAGAGGTGCTCCCTCTCCTGGCGCAGGACCCGGGAAGAGGGAAGACTATCCCCTCGGTCTTCTGGCGGGAGGAGGGGGGCGCAGGAAGAAGAGGAACGCCGCACGAAAGCGACATGGCTGCGCTGCCGGCGCTGCGGTGGCCCCGGGAGGTCCTCGCCCGGCGCCGGCACCACCACCACCGCTTCGACTGCGCGCCCGGGCAGACGGGTGCACCGGGCGCCGAGGTCGAGAGCTCGCGGGGATGCCCTTACAGCTGCTCCTTCTGCGCCCGGGAGACCTTCCGGGGCCGGTATCGCAGGCGTCCCGTGCCGGTCGTGCTCGAAGAGATCGACGACCTCGTGAGCAAGGGCGTGAGCTACCTCTACTTCATCGACGAGCTGTTCATGCCCGACAGCGCGCTGCTCGCTGCAGTGGGGGAACGGGATGTCGCCTTCGGCATCCAGACGAGGATCGACCTCTGGACCCCGGAGCTGCTGGAGCGGCTCGGCGCCGCGGGCTGCGTCTCGATAGAGGCCGGCATCGAGAGCGCGAGCGAGGCGGCGCGCCTCGCCCTCGGCAAGCGGTGTATGAAGACGAACAGCGAGCTGATCGATCTCCTGAAGTGCGCGCGCGACCATGTGCCGTTCGTTCAGGCGACCCTGCTCGCCTCGGATGCCGACGATCCGGCGCTGACTGCAGAATGGCGCGACCTCCTCCTCCGCTCCAACGTATGGACCAATGAGCCCGTGCCCCTCTTTCCCTATCCCGGGTCGCAGGAATATGCAAAGCGCTGGGGGCCTCCGGATGAGTATGCGTGGGAGCGGGCGCACGGCTGCTACCTGCAGCAGCACAGCGCCTTCAGCGATATCCAGGAAGAGCGGCCGCTTCCCCTCGCCCGGCTCGAAGCAGGCGGGGGGCGATGAGCAGGGCGATGAGGCGGCATCCCAAGCGTATTCTCATGACCGCCGATACCCTGGGCGGCGTATGGACCTACGCCGTCGAGCTCGCGCATGTCCTCTGGAAGCACGATATCGAGGTGGTCCTCGCAACCATGGGCGCCCCCCTGTCGGCGCAGCAGCGCGCCGACCTTCGCCAGATCCCCGGCGCCGAGCTTCATGAGAGCACGTTCAAGCTCGAGTGGATGGAGCACCCGTGGGACGATGTCGCCCGCGCCGGAGAGTGGCTGCTCAGGCTCGAAGAAGAGCTCGAGCCCGATATCGTCCATCTCAACGGGTATGCGCACGGGGCTCTCCCCTGGAAAGCGCCCCGGCTCGTCGTGGGGCACTCCTGCGTCCTTTCGTGGTGGGAGGCGGTCCTGAAAGAGCCGGCTCCCCCGGAGTGGAAGCGGTACCGTCATGAGGTCAAGCGCGGCATCGCTGCAGCCGACGCCGTCGTCGTCCCGACTGCGTCGATGCGCGATGCGCTCGCACGCCACTACCATAGCGACATCGCCTGCAGCATTATCCCGAACGGACGGAATACCGAACTGTTTGCGCCGGGGATCAAAGAGGCGCTCGTCCTTACGGCGGGAAGGCTCTGGGACAGGGCGAAGAACGTGGCAGCGCTCATGGAGAGCGCGCCGCTCCTCTCCTGGCCGCTCTATATCGCCGGCGAGGAGTGCCCCCCGTCCGGGGGCGGCGACACCGCGGCAGGGCGCCATAGCGCGGTCCGCCGCCTCGGCCGGCTCCCGGCAAGCGGGATCGCCTCGTGGATGTCGCGAGCTTCTCTCTATGCATTTCCTGCCTACTACGAACCCTTCGGACTTTCGGTGCTCGAGGCAGGGCTGTCCGGGTGCGCGCTGGTGCTCGGCGACATCCCGAGCCTCCGCGAGCTCTGGCACGATGCGGCGCTTTTCGTTTCACCCGACGACACCTCTATGATACGGGAGGCGATCGAGACACTCATCCGCAATGCGGCATACCGGCAGGAGATGGCGGAACGTGCACGGGTGAGGGCCCAGGAGTTCACGCCCCGGCGCATGGCAGCGGGCTATCTCGCGGTGTACGAACGTATGGTGCAGTCGGCTGCGGCGCCGGCCTCCGAGACGGAGGGGCAATGCGTATCGTGATGTTCTATCACTCGCTCCTCTCGGACTGGAACCACGGCAATGCGCATTTTCTGCGCGGCATCGCCTCGGAGCTCCTGTCGCGCGGGCATACGGTGGCGGTGTACGAGCCCCGGAACGGCTGGAGTCTCTCGAACCTCCTCGAAGAGCACGGCACCGCGCCGCTCCGTGAGTTCCGCGGGGCCTATCCCCATCTCACGAGCATACGCTACCGCCGCGAGACGCTCGATCTCGACCGTGCGCTCGACCGCGCCGACCTGGTCATCGTGCATGAATGGAACGATCACGACCTGGTGCGGCGCATCGGGGAGTACCGGAGCCGGGCAGGCGGCCTTACCCTCCTCTTTCATGATACCCACCACCGCTCGGTGACGGCGCCGGAGCTGATGGCGGCCTATGACCTGTCGCACTACGACGGCGTGCTCGCCTTCGGCGAGGTCGTCCGCACGATCTATCTCTCGCGCGGCTGGACGCAGCGGGCATGGGTCTGGCACGAGGCTGCGGATACCAGGATATTCTACCCCGACAGCGCTCGCGGAGAAGAAGGGTGCGAGGGCGACCTCGTCTGGATCGGGAACTGGGGCGATGAAGAGCGGACCGCGGAGCTGCAGGAGTTCCTGCTCGGGCCGGTGAAGCGACTCGGGCTGAAGACGCGCATGCACGGCGTGCGCTATCCCCGGCATGCGCGGGACATGATCGCCGGCGCAGGGATCGAATACCGCGGGTGGCTCCCGAATTACAGGGTACCGCGGGTCTTTGCGCGTTTCAGGCTCACGCTCCATGTGATCCGGCGTCCCTATGTGCAGGCGCTGCCCGGGATCCCGACGATCCGTCCCTTCGAGGCGCTCGCCTGCGGCATCCCCCTGATATGCGCGCCCTGGGAAGATGCGGAGGGCCTGTTTACTCCGGGCGAGGACTTTCTCGTTGCGCGCAACGGCAACGAGATGCTGCGCCATATGAAGACCCTGCTGCGGGACGCCGAGATGTCCCGCGCGCTTGCGGAGCACGGATACCGGACGGTCGTCAGCCGCCACACCTGCGCTCACCGCGTGGATGAGCTGCTCGCTGTTTGCCGGGAGCTCAGGGGAGTGAATCCGGAATGAAAGGACAGCACCGTATGCGCATCGCCTTTTTCGGTTCGAGTCTCGTCTCGGCCTACTGGAACGGGGCGGCGACCTATTACCGCGGCATTATCCGCGAGCTCCACCGGCTGGACTACCGGATCACCTTCTATGAGCCGGATGCTTACGGGCGGCAGCAGCACCGCGATATCGTCGATCCCCCCTGGGCCCGTGTCGTCGTCTACGCAGCCGACGACGAGGGCCTCGCCGCTGCCCTCGACGACGCGCGTCATGCCGACCTCATCGTCAAGGCGAGCGGCGTCGGCGTCTTCGATGAAGCGCTCGAAGCAGCGGTCCTCCAGATAAAGCGGCCCGGCGCAGCGGCTGCCTTCTGGGATGTGGACGCCCCCGCGACCCTCGACCGCGTTCAGCAGAGTCCGGACGATGCCTTCCGCGCGCTCGTCCCCCGCTACGACTTCATCTTTACCTATGGAGGCGGCGACCCGGTGGTGACGGCGTATACGTTGCTGGGGGCGCGGCATTGCATCCCTATCTATAATGCCCTCGACCCCGCGACCCACTACCCCGTCGCCCTCGATACGCGGTTCAGCGGCGACCTCGGCTTCATCGGCAACCGCCTCCCCGACCGGGAGGCGCGGGTGAAGGAGTTCTTCATCGATGTCGCGCGCCGGCTGCCCCGCTGCCGTTTTCTCCTGGGCGGCAACGGGTGGGAGCCACCGCTCCCCGGGAATATCACGTATCTCGGGCATGTCTATACGCATGAGCACAACGCATTCAACAGCACGCCGCGGGCGGTGCTCAACATCAACAGGGAGAGCATGGCCCGGTACGGATTCTCCCCGCCGACCCGCGTCTTCGAGGCTGCCGGCGCCGGCGCCTGCCTGATTACCGATGCCTGGGAGGGCATCGAGCTCTTCCTCGAGCCGGGGCGCGAGGTCCTCGTCGCCCGGAGCGGGGAGGAGGTCGCCGAGCAGCTCCTCTCGCTTACCGTCGACCGCGCCGCCGGGATCGGTGAGGCGGCGCTCAAGCGTATCACTGCAGAGCATACCTATGCCCACCGGGCGAGGCAGCTGCATGCCGTGCTCGATGCCCCTGCAGGTCGTGCAGGAGGGTGTGCATGAGCTCCCGGCAACTGACTATCGTCATGCTCGGGCTGTCGATCACCTCCTCCTGGGGCAACGGACATGCGACGACCTACCGGGGGCTCGTCCGGGGGCTGGTGGAGCGGGGGCATACGGTGCTGTTCCTCGAGCGCGAGGTGCCGTGGTATGCGGACAACCGCGACCTTCCCAAACCGCCCTATTGCCGCACGGAGATATATCTCAGCCTGACGGATCTGAAAAAGCGCTTTGCGGCCGAGGTGCGGGAGGCGGATGCGGTGATCGTCGGCTCGTACGTGCCCGAAGGCATAGCGGTCGGGGAATGGGTCACCGCAACCGCACGGGGCATTACCGCCTTCTATGACATCGATACCCCGGTGACCATGGCGAAGCTGGAGTACGGAGATGCCGCCTACCTTTCGGCATCCCTGATCCCGCGCTACCGCCTGTATCTCTCGTTTACCGGGGGGCCCCTGCTCGACGGCATCGAAAAGCGCTACGGCTCTCCCCTGGCCCGGCCGCTCTACTGCTCGGTCGACCCCGAGCTGTACTTCTTCCGGGAGGCCGGGAAGCGGTGGGATATCGGGTATCTCGGCACCTACAGCGACGACCGCCAGCCGCTCCTCGACCGGCTGCTGCTCGAGCCGGCGCGCCGGAGCGAGCGCTGCCGGTATGTCGTGGCCGGGCCGCAGTATCCCGAGAGCATCGTATGGCCGTACAACGTGGAGCGCATCGTGCACCTGAACCCCGCGGAGCACTGCGCGTTCTATAACGGCCAGCGCTTCACGCTGAATATCACCAGGGCCGATATGGTGCGCGCCGGCTACTCGCCCAGCGTGCGGCTCTTCGAGGCAGCGGCCTGCGCTACCCCCATTATCAGTGATTACTGGGAAGGACTGGAACAGTTCCTGGAGCCCGGGAAGGAGATCCTCGTCTCCCGTTCACCCGAGGACACGCTGCAGTACCTCCACGATATTGCCGAGCAGGACCGCCTCGCCCTCGGTGCGCGGGCCCGGGAGCGCGTCCTTTCCCAGCACACGGCGGCGCATCGCGCAGCCGAGCTGGAGGGCTATATAGCGGAAGTGATCTCCGGGAGCTGATCTCATGAAGGGATGTCGTATGCACGCAGCAGCACAAAGGGAGGGACTATGGCGACGGCAGAGACAGCGATCGAGCCTCGGGAGAGGCGGATGGTCATACGAAAAGAGCGCAAGGGAAAAGGAGTGAACGTCGGGCGGGCGGAGCGCTGGATCTCGATGATGGGCGGCAGCATTCTCGCACTCTACGGTCTCACCCGCCGCTCCCGCCGGGGCCGGGCGCTTTCCCTGCTCGGCAGCTACCTCCTCGTATCCCGCGGCAGGTCGGGACATTGCCCCCTGTACGGCGCCCTCGGCGTTTCGACTGCAGGAGCGGCGGCCGCCGAGGGGATAAGCATGGAGAAGAGCGTCATCATCAACCGTCCGCGCGAAGAGGTCTACCGGTTCTGGCGGAACTTCGAGAACCTCCCCCGCTTTATGCGCCACCTCGAGTCGGTGCGCAGCACCGACGGACGCTCCCACTGGGTAGTGCGCGAGCCGGGCGGCATCACGGTGGAGTGGGATGCGGAGATGACCGAAGACCGGGAAAACGAGTTCATCGCATGGCATACTCTCGAGAATGCCGATATCCGGCATAAAGGCAAGGTCATGTTCAGCGATGCGACCGGCGGCCGGGGCACCGAGGTGAGAGTGAAGATGAAGTACCGCCCTCCGTTGGGCGCGCTCGGAGCAGCGGCAGCGAAACTGCTCACTGCGATACCGAAGAACCAGCTCGAAGAGGACCTGCGGAACTTCAAGCAGGTCATGGAGGCGGGAGAGATCCCGACGACCGAGGGGCAGCCCTCGGGCAGGCAGCGGCGCTGAGCAGGAGGCCGGCGCGGCTGCCGCCGCCGGATGCGGATCGCGAACCCCTGATGAAAAGACTCTCGCAAACAGGCTCCGTTGCGAGAGGGGAGGACGAGTATGAAGGCATTATGCTGGTACGGGAAGAACGACGTGCGGGTAAAGGACGTGCCCGCACCCTCTGTCATAAATCCGCACGACGCGATCGTGCGCGTAACGCTCTCCGCGATATGCGGGTCCGATCTGCACCTCTACGACGGGTATGTCCCGACCCTGAGGGAGGGCGACATCCTCGGCCATGAGTTCATGGGGGTGGTGGTCGATGCCGGCAGCGCGGTCGAGACCGTGAGGCCCGGAGACCGGGTGGTCGCCTCGTTCACGATCTCCTGCGGCCACTGCTTCTTCTGCGCCAACGATATGTGGTCGCTCTGCGACAACTCCAACCCGAACGCCGCGATGATGGAGAAGGTGTACGGCTACGCGACCGCAGGGTTTTACGGATATGCGCATATGTTCGGCGGCTACGCGGGAGGCCAGGCGGAGTATGTGCGCGTGCCGTTTGCCGATACGGGGCTGCTGAAGCTCTCCGACGGCGTGCCGGACGAACAGGCCCTCTTCCTTTCGGATGTCTTTCCCACGGGCTATATGGCTGCGGAGAACTGCGGCATCAGGCCGGGAGACACGGTTGCGGTGTGGGGCTGCGGCCCGGTGGGCCAGTTCGCGATCAAGAGCGCCTACCTGCTCGGCGCCGAGCGGGTCATCGCCATCGACCGGTTTCCCGAGCGGCTCGGCATGGCGCATGAGGAGGGCAAGGCCGAGGTGATCGACTATACGCAGGTGGACCTCGACGAGACCCTTGCGGATATGACCGGCGGCCGGGGGCCCGACGCCTGCATCGACGCCGTGGGCATGGAAGCCCACGGGACCGGCATCGACGCATGGTACGACCGGGCGAAGCAGGCGGTGCGTCTCGAGAGCGACCGCCCCACGGCGCTCCGCCAGGCGATCAAAATCTGCAGAAAAGGGGGCACCGTCTCGGTCCCCGGGGTTTACGGCGGCTTCATCGATAAAATGCCGATGGGCGCCGTGTTCAACAAGGGACTGACCATCAAGACAGGGCAGACGCATGTCCAGAAGTACATGCGGCCGCTCCTCGAGCACATAGAGCAGGGGCGCATCGACCCCTCGTTCATTATCACGCATCGCCTGCGCCTCGAGGACGCGCCGCGCGGCTACGATATCTTCAAACATAAAGAGGAGAACTGCATCAAGGTCGTTCTCAAGCCGTAAGCCGGAGCTGCCCGCTCCGTCTGCCGCGGGAGGACGGTGCGGAACAGAGCAACCACCACGACGGATCTTCAGAGCTGGTTATGAAACTGGTCATCTTCGGACTCACGATAAGCTCTTCCTGGGGAAACGGGCATGCGACGCTCTGGCGCGGGCTCTGCCGCGCATTGGTGCGGCGGGGGCACCGGGTCGTCTTTTTCGAGCGGGACGTCCCCTACTATGCGCACCACCGCGACCTCATCGAGCTCTCCGGCGTGACGCTCTGCTTCTACCAGAGCTGGTCCGCGGTGCTGCCTGTTGCCCGGGAGCAGCTTGCCGATGCCGATGCCGGCATGGTGACCTCCTACTGTCCCGACGGGGTCGCCGCGTCGGAACTGGTAGGATGCTCGCCGGTGAGACTGCGTACGTTCTACGACATGGATACCCCGGTGACTCTGGAGCGCGTACGCGGGGGCCAGCCGGTCTCCTATATCGGCCCCCGCGGCCTCCGGGACTTCGACCTGGTGCTGAGCTACACCGGAGGGAAGGCGCTGGAGGAGCTCCGGACGCTCCTGGGCGCACCCCGTGTCGCGCCGCTTTACGGGAGCGTCGATCCCTCGACGCACTACCCCGTGCCGTCCGTCGACGCCTACCGGGCCGACCTCTCCTATCTGGGGACGTACGCCGACGACCGCCAGCGGATGCTCCAGGCGCTGCTGGTCGAGACCTCCCGGAGGCTCCCCCGGCGGCGCTTTCTCATCGGCGGCTCCCTCTACCCGGAATCGTTTCCGTGGGGGGAGAATATCTGCTACATCCCTCACGTGCCGCCGCCGGAGCATCCCTCCTTCTTCTGCTCCTCGACCTTTACGCTGAATGTCACCCGCGGGGCGATGGCGGAGATGGGGTACTGTCCGTCGGGCCGTCTCTTCGAGGCAGCGGCCTGCGCAGCGCCGCTGATCAGCGACTGCTGGGAGGGCCTCGAGCAGTTCTTCTCGATCGGCGCCGAGATCGCCATTGCACGGACGACGGAGGAGGTGATGGCTGCGCTCGAGATGTCTCCTGACCGGATCGCCCGGATCGGCCGGGCTGCGCAGGAGCGCGTGCTGGCCGAGCACACGGCCGACCAGCGCGTCCGCGACCTCGAGCGGGCGCTGGACGCCGCAGGACATGCGCTTGCGGAGTTCGGCGCATACCGGTACTACCCTTCAACCGCGGAGGATTAGGTATGTG
Organism: Nitrospirota bacterium; assembly: GCA_040752355.1. NCBI lineage: Bacteria > Pseudomonadati > Nitrospirota > Nitrospirota bacterium. Next base: position 59,921 of record JBFMHE010000014.1, read on the forward strand.
GGGAATCATTCCCGCCGCAGGCGTCGGCAGCAGGATACAGCCGCTCGCCTTCTCGAAGGAGCTGCTCCCGGTGGGCAGCCGGCTCGACCAGGGAGTCGAACGGCCCCGCGCGGTCAGCGAGTATCTCGTCGACCGGATGATCGCGGGCGGTGCGACAAAGATATGCTTCATTATCGCTCCGGGCAAATCGGATATCCTGGAATACTACGAGGGCAATGTGAGCTCAGCACACGTCTGCTATACCGTACAGCCCCGTCCCGCCGGACTCTGCGACGCCATCTTCCGCGTTCTTCCGCTGATCCATCCCGACGAACAGGTGATCGTGGGACTGCCGGACACCATCTGGTTTCCCGAAGAGGGGTTCCGCCTTCTCGATGACGCGGCCCTCTCGTTCCTCCTGTTTCCGGTCGAGCACCCCGAGCTCTTCGATGCGGTCGTCACCGATGACAGGGGCGCCGTCCGCGAGATACAGGTGAAGCAGCCCCGGCCCGCCACCTCATGGATATGGGGAGGGTTCAAGCTCTCCGGGGCGGTCTTGCGCGGCCTCTTTGCGCTCTGGTCCGAGCGGGACCGCAGTGACGAGTATATCGGCACGCTCGTCAACGCCTACCTGGCGCGCGGCGGTGAGGCCCGGGGCGTGAAGGGCGGGCAGTCCTATGTGGACGTGGGGACCCTCAACGGCTACCGTGAAGCGATCAAACTGCTCAGTGCGCGAACATGAACCTTTCTCAGGAGCAAAAGGAGATGCTCTCTATGACGTATCATTCCTCAGTTCCGTCTTCAGTCCCGCCGGACCGGCTCACCCCTGACGAGATCAGGAGGAGAGTGGCCGAGCTCGGTCCGTGGTTCCATAACCTCAAGCTGCGCGGCATCGAGACCGCTCCCGATCACTTCCTCGGCGACTACCCTGAAGTCAAATGGCGCCACTTCGCCCATGCCGTCCCTGCCGACCTGCAGGGGAAGTCGGTGCTCGACATCGGCTGCAACGCCGGGTTCTACGCCATCGAGATGAAGCGGCGCGGCGCCGGACAGGTGGTGGGCATCGATTCGGATGCGGATTATCTTGCACAGGCGCGCTTCGCCGCCGCTGTCCACGGGATGGAGATCGAGTTTCAACAGCTCTCGGTATACGAAGTGGCGCGGCTGGGCAGGAGCTTCGATATCGTCCTCTTCATGGGGGTGCTCTATCACCTCCGCCACCCGCTCTTCGCCCTCGACCTCCTCCACCGCCATGTGGTCAGGGACCTGCTCATCTTTCAATCCATGCTGCGGGGCAGCGACGAGGTCGCTGCCATCGAAGACGACTACTCCTTCAGCGAGCGCTGCATATTCGAAGACCCTTCGTTTCCCCGGATGCATTTCATAGAGCGCAAGTACTCGGGGGATCCCACGAACTGGTGGCTCCCGAACCGCGCCTGCGTCGAGGCGATGCTCCGCAGCGCCTCGTTCGAGATCATCGACCACCCCGAAGAGGAGGTCTACATCTGCCGGTCCTTGGAAAGAAAGGAGGGGGGCATCGATGATTGAGGCCGTCATGCTCTGGAACGAGCCGAACAACCTGTCCCATTGGGACTTTCATATCGACGCCGAGTGGAACCTGTATGCCGGGATGGTGAAGAGCGCCGCCGCCGCCGTCGCAGCCGAGAACCCGCGCCTCCTGCGCGTGCTGGGCGGCATCTCCCCCATCGATCCCAATTTCGTCGCCAACATGAAGAGCAAGGGCGTGCTCGACCACGTCGAGGTGGTCGCTGTCCACGGGTTCCCTCTCGACTGGAACCACTGGACCATCCATGAATGGCCGGACAAGCTCGGAGAGATACAGGCGGTCACCGACCTGCCGGTCTGGGTGTCGGAGGCGGGGGTCTCGACCTTCGGCGCCGAGGAGGTGCAGGAGTTCGGGCTGAGGCGCACTGCCGAGCTGCTCCGGGGGCGGGCCGGGCGCATCCACTGGTACAGCCTGTACGACCTGCCGAGGGCGTGGCCCGCCACGACACGCCACCGCGAGGCCGAAGGGTCGTCGTACTACCGCCATTTTTACATGGGGCTGCTCCGTGAGGACGGCTCTCCCAAGCTCGCACTTCCCTCTTTTCCCGCGTACACGCCGGAGCTCGGCATCTGCCAGTGGTTTCATTTCGAGGACCACCGCCTCGACGACGCCGTGCGATGGCTCAAGAGACTGGGAGTGAGCTACCTGCGGACCGGCCTCAGCTGGGCGGACAGCCTCCGCCCGGATGCCGATGCATGGTTCGACCGGCAGATGAAGGCGCTCGAGGGATTCAGCGTGACGCTCACCTTCTGCTTTACGCCCGAGTCCCGCGGCATTACTCCCCACCACACCAGCCCGCCCCGCCGGCCCGAGGAGTTTGCGGAGTTCTGCGCGCGGATGGTGCGCCGCTATGCAGCATAGGGCCGTCCATGCGCCGCTGACCGTGCTCAATGTCGCCTATCCGCTGGCGCCGGTCGGTCCCGATGCCGTGGGCGGCGCAGAGCAGGTGCTCGGCATGATCGATGACTTCCTCGTGCGTTCGGGCCACCGGTCGGTCGTCATCGCCTGCGAGGGCTCGGCGGTGAGGGGCGCTCTTATCAGTACTCCCCGGGTCGAAGGACGCATCGACGAAGCGGCGCGCGCCTTTGTGAGGGAGCAGCATCGAAGGGCTATAAAGAAGGCGCTCTCCGCCGGGCACATCGATGTCGTGCATATGCACGGCATCGATTTCGAGCACTACCTCCCCCCCGAGGGAGCGCCGGCGCTGGTGACGCTCCACCTGCCGCTCGCCTGGTATCCGCCGAGCTCCCTGCGGCCCGCGCGGCCGCTGACGTATCTCCATACCGTCTCTGCGGCGCAGCATGCGACCCGCCCGCGCAGTCTGGACCTGCTGCCGCCGATCGACAACGGCGTGCCGGTCGAAGAGCTCTCTCTCACCGTGAGCAAGCGGAACTTCGTCCTTTCCCTGGGCAGGATCTGCCCCGAGAAAGGATTCCATCTCGCCCTCGATGCCGCGGGCCGGGCCGGTATCCCGCTGATCCTCGCCGGCGCGCTGTATCCGTATGAGGTGCATATGCGTTATTTCACCGAAGAGATCCGGCCCCGCCTCGAGGGCCGGCAGCACCGCTTTCTCGGCCCCGTGGGATTCTTTCGCAAACGCCGCCTCCTCACTGCAGCGCGGTGCCTGCTCATACCGAGCCTCGTGGCAGAGACGAGCTCGCTGGCAGCCATGGAGGCCCTCGCCTGCGGAACGCCGGTCATCGCCTTCCCTTCGGGAGCGCTCGCGGATATCGTCGAACAGGGCAAGACCGGCTTTATCGTGCGCGACGTGCGGGAGATGGCCGAGGCCATTGCAGCGGCGCCGGAAATAGACCCCGGGCTCTGCAGGAGCGAGGCGAGGAGGCGCTTTTCCCATACCGCCATGGTGCAGCGCTACCTGGAGCGGTATTGTGCCCTTGCTGCGAACAGGAAGCTCTCTTCAAAAGAATGTGAGGTATCATGAATAGGGAATCATTGTCGCTGCATATCGAGGAAGTAACCACCGGGCGCGGGCTGGAGGCCCTCGTCCCCGAGTGGTCAGCGCTCTGGGCGCGCTCTCCTTCAGCAACTCCCTTCCAGACCCCTGAATGGCTCCTGCCCTGGTGGCGGCATATCGGCCGCGGTGAGCTCCTGGTCATAACGGTACGTTGCGAGGGGAGACTGGTCGGGCTGGCGCCCTTGTTCATCGATGACGGTCCGGGCTATGACGGTCCCGCGTGCTGCAACCGGCGGATAGCCCTTCTGGGGAGCGGCATTACCGACTACCTCGACGTCCTCTTCGAGCCTGACGCAGCCCCTGCCGGGACCGCTGCGGTCTTTCGCTATCTGCTCCGCGAGCGTGCCCGGTGGGAGCTCTGCGATCTCCGGGAGATCCGGACGACCTCTCCGCTGCTCGGGTGCACGCTGTCTCATGGACTCTCTGCGAGGATACGCCCTCTCGAAGCCTGTCCGGTGCTGGAATTGCCCGAGAGTATCGAGGCCCTCAGGAGCGGGATTTCCGCTGCACAGAGGGTGCGGGTGGACCGCGCCCGGCGGGCGGTGGATTCTGCCGGAAGCGTGCTCATCGAATCCGCCCGCGAGGAGACGACCGATGAGTTTCTCGACGACTTCTTCGGGCTCTCATACAGCCGCCGGACCGGCGAGGGGGAGAGCGCTCCGGGAGAAGACGGAGCAACCGAGCTGTTCCACCGCGTCGCCGCATACCCCCTGCAGCGTCGTGCGTATCTGCGTCTCTACCGGCTCCGGGTTAACGGCAGCACCGCTGCGGTGGTCTACGGACTCCGGGGCAGGGACGCATTCTACTGCTACCGCGTGCGTACGAATCCTGTCTTTTCCCGGCTGAGCCCCGGCATCGTCCTCATCGACCATGCCATCGAGGAGGCGATCGCCGAAGGGATGAGAGAGTTCGACTTCCTCCGCGGGAGAGAGAAGCTCAAGTATCTCTGGGGAGCGTGCGACCGGATGAACTACCGGATCACGATCGATCACCTGCCGCTCGCCGCTCCCCGGTCTGCGGAGGGCGCGCTCTCCGCTGCCGCGGTCCTCAGCGGGCGCCTTCAGGAGAACGGGCTATGATTGTCTATAGAAAGCAGGAGCAGGAGGTCCCGTCCGCCCGGTGCCTGGCAGAGATACAGGGGATGGTGGAGCGGCTTTGCCGCATGCCGCGCATACGTCACGAAGAGGCGGTCGAGCTGCTCATCGAGTGGGGCGTCTTCGAATCGGCAGTCGCCGACGCGCGCTGTCCCGAGCGGGATGACCACGACAGGTCCGCCGCAACGCTCAGGAGCATCGGCGTCGTGACAGGGCATATCGTGCTCGCCTCCTGGGAGGGAAGAGATGCCGAAGCGCTCCGGCGGCTCGCCCTGCTGCAGAGGGCGCTCGCGGAGCTGCCGCCCCATGACCTGCCCGAACGCGTCTGTCTTCGCGAGCCCGAGGGCTACGCCCACTACGGCCTCTACCCCGAGACCTATCTCGAGGCGGCGAAGCGCTTCGCTGCCGAGGCCCGTCCCGACCGCGTCGTCTGCATAGGGCTTCGCAGCATAGGGACGAGCCTTTCGGCGGTGGTCGCGGCAGCGCTCGAGGCCGCAGGGTGTGCGGTCCTCCCTTGTACGATGAGGCCCCGCGGCGATCCCTTTTACCGGAGCGTGCTCCTTACCCCTTCATTCGAGGCGGTGCTCCGCGACCTGAACGGCCATTATTTCCTCATCATGGACGAAGGGCCCGGCATGAGCGGCTCGTCCATCTGCGCTCCTGCGGAAAAGCTCTCCGCGCTCGGCATCGCCGACAGCAGGATCGTTTTTTTCCCGAGCTGGGATACGGACGGCCGGCACTTCATATCCCGGCCGGCCCGGGAGCGGTGGGCGAAGCACCGGAGGATAACGGCATGGTTCGACGATGTCCTGCTCAGGAGCGGCCGTCTGAACGGGATAGTTCACGGCGACTTCATCAGGGACATCTCGGCAGGAATGTGGCGCGACCTCTTCTACCGCGAAGAGGACGACGCGCCCGCCGTGCAGCCGCAGCACGAGAAGCGCAAGTTCCTCTATCGGAACTCGGCTATGCTCCTCTTCAAGTTCGCGGGCCTCGGACGGTACGGAAGAGCGAAGCTGCAGCGCGCCCTCGCCCTCGCGGATGCCGGGCTTACTCCTCCTGTCCAGGGATTGTCGAACGGCTTCATGACGACGGCGTTCATCGACGGCGTGCCGCTTTCGCCTGGCGCTGTCGACCGGGAGGCGCTCGACAGCATCGTGCGGTATCTCCGCTTTCTCGGCCGGTCGTTCCCTGTCGAGCGGGGCATGCGGTTCGAGGAGCTCACCGGGATGATCAGGCGGAATACCCTCCTCGGCCTCGGCAGACCGTGGGCAGACCGTCTCGATCGGATCGAGGTGTTCCGCTCTCTCTTCGACGAAGCCGGGCCGGTCGCTGTCGACGGCCGCATGCTTCCCCACGAGTGGATCAGAACCGACAGGGGATATCTCAAAACCGATGCTATCGACCACCACGCCGACCAGTTCTTCCCCTGCTCCCAGGACATCGCCTGGGACATCGCCGGCTGCATGATCGAGTTCGGGCTCGAACAGAAGGCGGCAGAGTATCTCCTCGCCTCCTACGAGGCACAGGCGCGCGATACGACCGTGCGCCGGCGTCTTCCGCTCTACCGCATCGCCTATCTTGCCTACCGGATCGGGTATACTACCTTCGCCCTCAATGGACTGGGGGCCTCGGAGGATGCGCAGAAGTTCAGAAGACTGATCACCAGGTATGCAGCCCTGCTGAAAGAGGATATCGGCAGGATTGCGCGGCGCTGAGGCAGTGTCATACCGTCATTACAGGGATAACGGGGGTGCGAGCATGATAACGAAAATCGACCTGCACAACCATTCGATCTACAGCGAGGACAGCACCGCCGAGCCCGAGGAGTCGATAGAGCGCGCCATCGAGGTCGGTCTCGACGGCATCGCCTTTACCGAGCACAATTCCTATGAGGCGTCGGAGCCGGTCGAACGGCTGAAGGAGCGCTACCGGGACAGGATCAGCATCTTCAGAGGCGCCGAGTACGCGACCGCGGAAGGGCATGTGCTGCTCTTCGGCATACGGGATGACCGTTTCCTCGGCATCGGCGAGGCGGCGCCGGTCCGGGAGGTCGTGCGCTTCGTGACGGACCGGGGAGGCATAGTGATCGTCCCCCATCCGTATCGCGAATGGTCGCTCATGAGGGCCGATCTTGGGAGCCTGAACGGCATCTGCGCCATAGAAGCGTACAACCACCATAACAACCGCACCGAGAACGACAAGGCGATGCGGGCGGCGCGGGTCCTTCAGCTGCCGACCACGGGGGGCAGCGATTCCCATGCGCGCGAGGAGGTGGGCGGCTGCTACACGGAGTTCTTCATGCTGGTGACGCACCATAACTTTATCGATGCCCTTAGAGGGGGGCGCTACCGAGGCGTGGACCGGCACGAGCCCGAGCGCCCGCTCCGTTAAACGCGGCGTGCGTGTCTTGCTTTTTGTGCGCTTTTGTGGTCCAATTTAGATAGAAGAGCCTCCTTTCATTGCATCGACGTATCGATCTCGTGTTTCCCTCGACCCCATCGCTCTTGCTCTGCAGGCTGTTCCGCTCTCTTCGTCGCTTGTCCCTGCACAGGGAAGATCGCCTGACCGTCATCCGAACCGGAAACCGGTATGCCTCCTCTGCCGGACCGGAGCTCGGCAACCGGCCGGTTCCCGTAATGAAGAGTCCCGCATACCATCAACAACCGAACCAAAGGAGGACAGCATGCCGAAGGTGCGCGGAAGGAAAAGAATGAAGAAGCCCCCGCAGGAGCAGGAGCGGCAGCCCGGCATCGAGAAGGAGATGACACCCCGGCCCAGGGCGGAGAGGCGCGAGTACCAGGGAAGCGGCAAGCTCCTCGACAGGGTCGCTCTCGTCACCGGCGGGGACAGCGGCATCGGCAGGGCGGTCGCCATCGCCTTTGCGAAAGAAGGGGCCGATGTCGTTATCCTTTATCTGAACGAGCACGAAGACGCCGAAGAGACGAAAAAGAGGATCGAAAAAGAGGGCCGGCGCTGCATCGCCATCGCCGGCGATGTCGGCGATGAGCTCTTCTGCCGTCAATCCGTGGAGCGGACCGTCGCCGAGCTCGGCAGGCTCGATATACTGGTCAACAATGCGGCAGAGCAGCACGAACGGGAGAGTATCGAAGACATCACTGCCCTGTCCCTCGAACGGACCTTCCGGACGAATATCTTCTCTTATTTTTTCATGACCAAGGCAGCTCTGAAATACTTCAGAGAGGGGAGCGCCATTATCAACACCACCTCGGTGACCGCATACCGGGGCAATCCGAAGCTGCTCGACTACTCGTCCACAAAAGGAGCGATCGTCGCTTTTACGCGATCGCTGGCGAAGAGCCTCGCCGCCAGGGGCATCAGGGTCAACGGGGTAGCGCCGGGACCCGTCTGGACACCGCTCATCCCTGCCAGCTTCAAGGCAGAGGAGATTCCGCCGTTCGGTGAGAACGTGCCGCTGCAACGGGCCGGACAGCCGGAGGAGATAGCGCCGTGCTATGTCTTCCTCGCCTCATCCGACTCCTCGTACATGACCGGACAGGTGCTGCACCCCAACGGCGGGGAGATCATCAACGGCTGATGCCGGCAGGACGCCGGATCGAGAACGCAAACAGGACACGCCGTTAAAAACAGGAGACCGGAATGCAGACGGCGGAAGCACCGGTCTCCGCACAAGGGAGGGAACGATGACTATTTTCGAGCTGTTGAAAAAGGATCATGAAGAGGCGATTAAGCTATTCGATCAACTGGACGAGCTCGAAGGCGCGTCCGGCAGCGAGAGCAAGGCGCAACAGCTCTTCAGCCAGCTCAGCCGGGAGCTCCAGATCCATATGGAGGGAGAAGAGAAACTCTTCTATCCGTCGCTGAAAGACGAGGAAGAGACCCACACCATGATACTCGAGGCGATCGAGGAGCACCATGTGATCAAGCTGCTCCTCAGGGAGATGAGCAGCATGCAGCAGGGTGAGCAATGGTTCGCCAAGCTCACGGTGCTCAGGGAGAATGTGGAGCACCATGTCGACGAGGAGGAAGGAGAGCTTTTCGACGAGGCGCGGGATATCCTGGATGAAAGCCAGACCAGCGAGATGGCGAAGAGCATGGAGGAGATGAAGCGGTCGCAGATGGCGGCAGCGGGAAGATGACCGTCGTCTGACACAGCGCACTAAGGGCAGCCTCTGCGTGGTCTGCCCTTAGTGCGTTAGAGAGAGTCTCCCGAAGCGGTCAGGGACGACGGTCGGGGGTGTCCCATTTCAGTTTCTTGATCACCGCCTTCAGGATATCGGCCCTTGTTATGATACCCAGGAGCGTCTGGTTCTCGTCGACCACGGGCAGCCTTCTTATCCGCCTCTCATCCATGATGCGCGCTGCCTCGGCGATGGTTGCACGGGGGGAGATCGTATCGGCCGGAGCGGTCATGATATCGCCTGCGATATCCCCCATTCTGCGCTCGGGAAGCTGTTCGCCCAGCATATGCCGCAAGAGGTCTTTGAGGGTATTCTCCCTCCTCACGCCCACCATCGAGAGGATGTCGGCCTGGGTTACGATGCCTATGACGCGCTGCTCTTTATCGACCACCGGAAGCCCGCTGATATTCCTTTCGGACAGGATATTCGCCACGCGCATGATGCTCTCGAACTTCGGAACCGAGAGGACATCTCTGGTCATCACATCCTGAACAAGCATCCCCAGCCCGATCGTCGACCGGAGCCGTTCGTCGGGAAGGTCATTGTGCAAGGATTTCATAAGGTCCTCCCTACGTAGTAATTGCTCTGCCCGGAATTATACCAGGGACAGGGAGAGAGAGTACAGGAAGGGGGCTTCCTGTCTCTTTCATAACAATAGTGTGCGTCCCGTTATTCCAGCGGCAGCCCTTTCACGTTCCCCAGCACGCGCTTCCGCAGCTCGGCAGGGGGCGGCGCATCGATGAGCTGTCTGCCGTTGTCCATTGCCGGGATGAGCTCATCCCGGAACGCGCCGCCGCAAGGGCAGGGGAGCTCGCCCGTCTCGAAAGGAGTGATCTTCCGCATTCCGCAGGAGCTGCACGAGAGCACGCGCTTGCTGCCGGACCACTTGCCGCGCTTGGCGAGCGGCTGCCCCTCGACCTCCATGATGTCCATAGCGAAGTCGACCACCGGAGCGTCGCTGATCGAGGTGCCGATGCCGTACCCGTCGACGAGGGGGTTCAGGCCCGGCACATCCTCTTCTCTTATGCCGCCGCTGACGTAGAACTTGACCTGCCGGTAGCCCCGCAGGTCGAGCTCCCACCGCGCCTCCTCGAGAATGCGGTAGAAGTTGCCGCGCCGGGAGCCCGGCGTGTCGAAGCGCACGGCATAGAGCCTTTCTCCCAGCGCCTCGGCGATATTCAGGCACTCGAATTTCTCGTCCTGGAAGGTGTCGATGAGGGCCACGCGCCTGATGCCCGGCGCGAGGACTTCATCGTACGCCTTGACCGCATCCAGCGTCGAGCCGAAGCAGATGATCAGGGCATGCGGCATGGTACCCATCGGGTCCTCCCTGATGAGCTCCGCCGACTTCACCACCGAAACGCCGTCGCAGCCGCCGATATAGGCATTGCGCTCGATCATGGGGGCAAGGATCGGGTGCATGCGCCGCGCACCGAAACTGATGAGCAGGCGCTCGCCGGCCAGCTTCTTGAAGCGTGCAGCCTTCGTGGCGATCCCCGAGGCCTGGCAGATGAGGCCGAGGAGGGCGGTCTCGTAGACGCAGAAGTCCTGGTACCTGCCTTCTATCTCGATGACCGGCTCATAGGGATAGAAGACCGATCCTTCCTGCATGGCCCTGACTTTTACCGGGAGGTGCTTCAGCAGGAACAACGCCTCTTCGAGACCCGCCAGCACTGCCCAGGGCCACTGACCGGGAAGGCTCTTGGCGATGAACTCGGCCTTGACCCGCTTGTTTATTCCCTTTGCCCTGAGCACCGCCATGGTGCGCTCGAAGTAGACATCGGTTATTGCGCCGTCGATGATATCCTGGGGTCGCGCGGTATGGAACATATCTCCTCCCCGGTAGCATGAGGTATCGACAGACGAAGACGTATACAAAGCTTAGCGCAAAATCGGGAGGGGTGCAATATGAAGAGCGCCGGAAGACAAAAGCTTCGGGGAGGTATCAAGAAAGCTGATCGGTCAGGCCCGTGCTCTCTGACGCAGCACTTCGTAGGAGAGGATGCCGGCGGCTACCGAGACATTGAGGGAATTGACGACCCCGCGCATGGGCAGCTTTACGACCAGATCGCAGAGGTCCCGCACGGTGCGGCGCACTCCCTCACCTTCGGACCCTACCACCAATGCCAGGGGAACGGTCAGATCCACTTCCCAGAGGGTAACGGGCGCATCGGCCTCGGCGCCGATGAGGGTGATGTCGGCGCGCTTCATCTTTTCCATGGCATGCTTGATATTGACCGCTTCGACGAGCGGGATGTGCTCAAGGGCGCCTGCCGATGCCTTGGAGACCACGGGCGTAATCCCTGCGGACCTGCGGCTCTGGAACACCACGCCGTGCGCGCCGGCGGCATCGGCGACGCGCAGTATGGCGCCGAAGTTGCGGGGGTCCTCGATGCCGTCGAGAATAATAAAAAACGGCTGCTCACCTTTCTGCGCGGGGATTTCGAGCAGCTCTTCGACCGCGATAGTCTCTTTCCTGCCGACGAGCGCGGCGACTCCCTGATGCCCCTTCTGAAAGCGTGCATCGAAGAACTCCCTGGACTCGGTCTTGACCGGGATACCTTTCGCTTTCGCCGCATCGACGATGCCCGCGATATGTCCATGACGCTGGAGCTGCCCCTGCACATACACCGCATTGATCTTCCGCCCCGATCTGATAGACTCGGTAACGGGATTGATGCCGTAGATCCATTCGCCTTTCGTGTCCCTGTCTCTCATCGAGTTCCCGAAGTAAAAAAGGTGTATACGAATGAGCTAATTGTACCATGAGCGATGAAATAACTCACTCCACAACCGGTCGGAAGCACTGGTGCGGGAGTATTCGGTTTGAACAACGACCTGAGTGGATTACCGGCGACCGCGAAGGAGCCGGAATGATGGTTGACAAGACAGGCATGGCTCCTTACAATAAAAGTAAGGAAAAATTTTCCTTACCTGGAGGTTTTTATGATCGTTGCCAAGGTGACATCCAAGGGGCAGATAACCATACCGAAAAGGGTTCGGGAGAAGCTGGGAGTGCACCCCGGAGAGGACGTCGGATTTGAAGAAAAAGACGGGGTGGTGGTTATAAAAAAGGCCGTAACAAAGTCTCCCTTCGATAAATGGGTAGGGAAGCTCCGTCACCGGAAAGGGCAGAAGACCGATGACCTTGTGAAGGGTTTGAGGGGTGAATGATCTCGGCAGTTGATACCAACGTCCTGCTCGATATCCTGATTCCTGACGAGCAGCACGCGGTACCGTCGAAAAGGGTGCTCGAGACATACCTGGAAAAAGGGCGCCTCGTGATCTCGGAAGTGGTATACGCGGAACTCGCCGCGCAGTTTTTATCAGAAAAAGAGCTTAGACATTTCCTGTCGGATACCGGCATTAACCTTGTTTGCTCAACCGAAAAGTCACTTTTCATGGCAGGCGTACGCTGGGTGGAATACTCCAGAAGCAGGGGACGATCCATACATTGTTCCCGATGCGGGAAACAGGTCAGGCCCTCATGCCAGCACTGCGGCGCTCCGATTTCGATGCGCCAAAGAGTACTCAGCGATTTCATTATCGGCGCCCACGCGCTTGCGCATGCGGACATACTGCTCTCAAGGGACAGAGGAATATACAAAGCCCATTTTCAGGACTTAAAAGTCATAGGTGCAGACACGACCCTCTGATTCCGGCATAGGCCTCTTGTATTACCGGAACATGCCTAGAAGAGTTGCAGATTCACGAGATCAAGGCTGCTACTCGCGGCCGGGGGTCAGGTCTTGAATCTTGAAAACAGCAAGAGGGATAGAATTCAAGATTCAAGACCTGACCCTCTTCCTTGTTCCCGGCAGCCCTCAAACATCGGATTATAGTATCCCCTGAAAGAGTCTTTAAACAATCCTCACCTTCCAGCCCGTGCCGTCTTTCCTGTCTTCGAGGAGCACGCCCTTTTCTTCGAGCTCTTTTCTGATCGCGTCCGCGAGCGCCCAGTCCTTGTTTTCCCGGGCTTTGCGGCGGTCCTCGATCTTCTGTTCGATCTCGGCCTGCGTCAGCGGAATTCTCTTGATCGCGAGCAGGTCGATGTTCCACTGGGCCACGGTGCGGTGGAAGAGATTCAGCACGCCGCCCGCCATGTGCAGGGCGTCCTTCGCCCGCTGCACGAGCCGCTGCGCATCCTCTCCCGCGGGCTTCGCATCGAGATACTTGTTGATCACCCTGACGAGCTCGAAGACATGGCCGAGGGCGAGGGCGGTATTGAAGTCGTCGTCCATCGCTTCCTCGAAGCGGTCCTTGAACCCGTCGAGCACTGCCGCGAGCTCTTCGCAGACTGCGGCGCTCTTCGGGGCTTTGCCCGAAACCGGCGGCGCTCCGGCGAGAAAGTCGTCGATCCGCGCGGCGGTGCTGTAGTAGCGGTCGAGGGAGGATTCGGCGTCCCGCAGCTGCTCGTTCGAAAACTCGATGGGGCTGCGGTAGTGGCTCGAGAGGATGAAGAGCCGCACCACCTCGGGATCGAACTTGTCGAGGATCTCGCGGACGGTGAAAAAGTTGCCGAGCGACTTCGACATCTTCTCCTTGTCGATCGTGATGAACCCGTTATGCACCCAGTACTTCGCGAACATCTTCCCGGAGTACGCCTCGGACTGGGCGATCTCGTTCTCGTGGTGGGGGAAGATGAGGTCAGCGCCGCCGCCGTGGATATCGATCGACTCCCCGAGGTGCTTCATCGCCATGGCCGTGCACTCGATATGCCAGCCGGGCCTCCCCTTTCCCCACGGGCTGTCCCACCAGGGCTCTCCCGGCTTCGACGCCTTCCAGAGGGCGAAGTCGGAGGGGTTCCTCTTTTTCTCCTCCACATCGACGCGGGCGCCGGCGAGGAGGTCTTTCTGCTCCTTCTTCGAGAGCTTGCCGTACTCGGGGAAGGTATCGACAGCGAAGTAGACGCTCCCGTCGGACTCGTAGGCATGACCCTTCTCGATCAGGCCCCTGATGACCTCGATCATCTCGGGAATGTGCCCGGTCGCCTTCGGCTCCACGTCGGCCCGCGCCACGCCGAGCCGGTCCATGTCGGCGTAGTATTCCTTTATATACTTCCTGGCCACCTCGTCCCACGAATGGCACTCCTCATGGGACCTCTTTATGATCTTGTCGTCGATGTCGGTGAAGTTGCGCACGAACTTCACCTCGAAGCCCTTGTGCGTGAGGTACCGCTTTATGACATCAAAGATGATGACGCTCCGGGCGTGGCCGATGTGGGAGTAGTCGTACACCGTGACGCCGCAGGCGTAGATTCCCACCTTCCGGTCGTGCAGGGGAACGAAGTCCTCCTTTTTCCCCGACATCGTGTTGTAAAGCTTCATCTTCCCTCCTTTGCCCTCCATTCGCTCTATTCTCGCTTCGAGGCGTTCGATGTAGTCCATCATCTCCTGGAACCGTTCGTCGAGGGGATCGGGAAGGCGCACATGATCGAGCGCCTCGACCGGCCCCCGCTCCTCGATACGCACGATCTTTTTCTTGATGATCCTGCCCGGCACGCCGACCACGATGGCGTCGTCGGGCACCGGCTTGAGCACCACCGAGTTGGCGCCGATCTTGACGCGGTTGCCGATCCGGATGGGGCCGAGGATCTTCGCTCCGGTGCCGACGACCACGCTGTTCCCCAAGGTCGGGTGGCGTTTGCCCTTATCTTTCCCGGTGCCGCCCAGCGTCACCCCCTGGTAGAGGAGGCAGTCCTCGCCGACCTCGGCGGTCTCGCCTATGACGACACCCATGCCGTGGTCGATGAAGAAGCCGGGACCGATCTCGGCAGCCGGGTGTATCTCGATGCCGGTGAGGAACCGCGCCGCCTGGGAGAGGAACCGGGGAACGAAGGGCACGCCGAGCTTCCAGAGCGCATGGCTGAGGCGATGGATGACGATCGCGTGCAGGCCCGAATAGGTGAGCACCACCTCGGCCGCGCTCCGCGCCGCCGGGTCCCGCTCGAAGACCGCCCGGTAATCCCTCCTTATGTCAGAAAAGAACCCCATAGTGTTTTATCAGGAATGGCGTTTACTTCTGCATCAATGCCGCGACGCTCGGGAACTGGCCGATGTCCGTATGCGGCAGGAAGAGCGCGGACATGTATTCGTCCATGAAGTTCCTCGAGACCGACAGCTCGACATACGTCATCTTCGCGGCGATCTCCTCCGCCTCTTTCCGCAGCTCCTCGGAGAGGAGGCAGAGATAGGCGCCGGTGATCGAGGTATTGCCCAGGAAGACGAAGCGCTCCTTCGGGAGGTCGGGGAGCATGCCGAAGATGATCGCCCGCTCCACATTGATGTAGTTGCCGAAGCCTCCTGCGATATAGACTTTTTCGACGGCGTCGAGCGTGAACCCGGCGTCGCCGAGCAGGGTGGTGACGCCGGCATAGATCGCGGCCTTCGCCCTGAGCAGGTTCTCGATGTCCACTTCGGTGAGCACGACATCTTTATGGTGCGCATTGCCGCGATAGAAGACGAATTCTGGCCCCTCTTCCCCGTCACGGATCCTGTCCGAGGCGCCTTTCATGAACTTCCCCTTCAGGTCGACGACCCCGGACAGGAACATCTCGGAGACCGCGTCGATCATGCCCGACCCGCAGATGCCGAGGGGCACGCCGCCGCCGATCACGCCGATCTCGGGCTCGAGGGTCGCGCGGTTTATCTTCACCGCTTCGATGGCGCCGGAGGTCGCGCGCATTCCATTACGGATGCCGCTCCCCTCGAACGCGGGGCCTGCCGAGCAGGCTGCGGTCATGAGCCATTCGTTGTTGCCCACCGCGATCTCGCCGTTGGTGCCGATGTCCATGAAGAGGGCGATCTCGGCGTTCCGGTGCATCTTCGAGGCGAGCACTCCAGCGACGATATCGCCGCCCACATAGCTCGCTACGCAGGGGACGGTGTAGATCGGGGCCTGCGGATTGATGGAGAGCTTCGCGGTGCCGGCCTTCCAGAGCGGGAACTGATTGAGCGCCGGGATATAGGGCTCCTCCCTGATCGATCCCGGGTCCATGCCCCAGAAGAGATGGGACATGGTCGTGTTGCCGGCGATGGTGGCGGAGTCGATCTCGCAGGATTGCACGGAATGGCGCTCCATCAGCGAGATGACGATGGTGTTGATATCGGTCACCACCGCGTTCCTCAGCTCGTGAAGGCCCGCGCCTTCGGTGGCATGGACGATGCGGGTGATGACATCGTCGCCGTAGCGCATCTGGGAGTTATAGGTCGACCCGACGTCGACGATCTCTCCTGTCGAGAGGTCGATGAGGTAGACCACCACCGTCGTCGTCCCGATATCGACGGCGAGGCCGAAGCGCCTGCTGCAGAGATGGGGCGGCGTAAGGAATATCGCCTCTCCGGGGACATCGTTGCCCGGGACATAGGTGAGGACCACCTTCCAGTCCGCCTCGCGCAGGATCTTGCCCATGGTCGAGACGAAGACATGGGAGAAGCGGACCGCCCCCAGCCCCTTGGCGTCGAGAGCCCGCTTCAGCCGCTCGAGATCGCTGATGTTGTCGTTGATCGTCGGCGGCGGCAGCTCGAGAGAGACCCTCTTTATAGGGGGGTTGATGGCGACGCCGAAGGACTTCAGGTAATCGACGAGGTTTTTCGTCTTTGCAATCGCGATCTTGTCGCCGACGACCAGCCGTGACTCCTTCGGTATTTCTATGAGCAGCTCCCCCCGGGGGACGGTCTGGCAGGCGAGGACCAGGCCTGCTCCCCGTTCCTGCGCTGTCAATTTCCCATGGGAAAGTATCTCATGCGCCCCCTCAACGATCCTGACCTTGCACTTGCCGCAGGTGCCTTTGCCGCCGCAGGAGGCGACGAGGTAGATGCCTGCCCTTTTGAGCGCCTTGTAGAGGTCCTCTCCTTCGTTCGCTTCTATGATTTCATCGGATGTCGATCGGATATTCACGAAACACCTCATACACTACTGGCTGTTCCAAAAGGATATTGTAACATATGCGGCGGCGCTGGGCGCGTGCAGCGGCAGAGGCGGCAAAGAGATGCAATTTGTGCGCAACGGCATGCAAAGATTGCGCAAATTGCAATTACCAGGTATTCTAAATCATGGAATAGCAGGGTGTAAGTGTTTGAAAAGCATGAACGGTCGCTCCTGGTATGGACATTGCAATTTATGCAGTGTCGCTCCGGATGAGCTATTATTTATCTAGAAGCCGAAAAAGGAGGAGGATACCGATGAAGATGAGAACGAGCGTTGCAGGGGGGCTCCTCGGCTCGATGCTTCTGCTGTCGCCGGTGTTTGCCGCCGATTACAGCATGATGACCACCGAGGAGCTCTCTCGCATGAGGGGCGGGATGCAGGACGCCCCGATCGAGGAGCGCCAGGCCTTCCAGAACGAGTGGCAGCAGAGGGTCCGCACCATGACCCAGGAAGAGAAGAGGAGATACCTCGAGAGGCCCGAAGGAGCTGAAGAGAGCAGAGAACGCGAACGGAAGAGGGAGGGATTCCAGGAGGACCGGATCAAGCGCGGCATCGAGAGCGGCGGCGCGGGCCCCCGCAGGATGGGTAACGGCAGAGGGGGAAGGTAGCCCCCGGTCGTAGGCGTACGTATGAGCATTACACTACAGCAGTGATGAAGGAGGCATGATGCGTATGAAGAGAATCGTCGGTCTGCTCATTGCCGTATTCCTGATCAGTGCGACCTCCCTCGCCTTTGCGCAGCCCATGAAGGGCAGGGGTATGGGAGGATGGGGCATGGGGACGAAGTACCAGAGGATGTATAACCCGGCCACGGTCGAGACGCTCACCGGGACGGTCGAGGCTGTCGAGAAGATAATGCCGATGCGCGGCATGTCCTACGGGATTCATCTCCTGGTGAAGACCGATAAAGAGAGCATCCCGGTCCATCTCGGTCCGGCCTGGTATATCGACAAGCTCGACGTGAAGTTCGACAAGGGCGATACGATCACGGTCAAGGGATCGCGGGTGACCGTGGCGGAAAAGCCGGCCGTTATTGCCGCTGAAGTGACGAAGGGCGACAAGACCGTCACGCTCCGCGACGACAAGGGCGTGCCTGCCTGGGCCGGGGCAGGAAGAAGGCGTTAGCCGTGAGCAAAGCCGGCCCCCTGCCCGACAGCGGTGGGGAGCCGGCTCCCCCCGCTGTCGTACCGTCAGCAGGCATTGTCCTCTCCGAGGTATAATAAGGAGTTGTCCGGTCGTTCGCCGTGCTGTTCCGCCTATCTCTCTGTACTTTCTTCCTAAATGAATATCGCGCAGGGCGGAGTATGGTACAATGACAGGGCTGACCACGCAACAAAGGAGAGAATAATGCCGCACCACAACCTTTTGCATCTCTATCGCACCCCTGCGCTTTCGCTCTATAAAAAGGATGTCCTCCTGAAGGCAGCGAGGGAGAGGATCGATGCCCGCATCCGCGATATAGAGACCGAATTCTGCTTCAATATAGAGGCTTCAGCGCCGCTTACGGATGATGAGCTCGGCACGCTGCAGTGGCTTCTCGCCGAGACCTTCGAGCCCGAGGGCTTTTCTCCCCGTAGTTTTTTGACGCGTGATGCGTCACGCGGTGCGCATCACGACGTTATCGAAGTCGGCCCCCGCATGAGCTTCACTACCGCGTGGTCGACGAATGCCGTCTCGGTCTGCCATGCCTGCGGGCTCACGAAGGTCACCCGCATGGAGCGCTCGCGGCGATATAAACTGCTGGGCGATCAGCAGCCGGCTTCGGAGTTCCTGCCGCTGATCCACGACCGTATGACCGAGACGCGCTATCCCGCGCCGCTCACGACCTTCGAGACAGGTGTACAGCCGGAGCCGGTGAGGATCGTCCCGGTCCTCGAGGAGGGGAAGGCGGCGCTCCTGAAGATCAACGACGAAATGGGCCTGGGCCTCGATGAATGGGATATCGACTATTACTACACCTTGTTCGCCAAAGACCTCAGGCGCAACCCGACCAATGTGGAGTGCTTCGATCTGAGCCAGTCGAACAGCGAGCATTCGCGCCACTGGTTTTTCAGGGGGCGCCTCGTCATCGACGGCAGAGAGATTCCCGATACGCTCATGCAGATCGTGAAGGAGCCGTATAAGCGGAACCCGCACAACAGCGTCATCGCGTTCAAGGACAACTCGAGCGCCATCAGCGGCTACACGATCCGCACGATCCTTCCCGGGCGGCCCGGCGGACCGTCGCCCTTCAGGAAGAGCGAGGTCACCTGCCATATCATCTTTACGGCGGAGACGCACAACTTTCCTTCGGGAGTGGCGCCGTTCCCCGGCGCCGAGACCGGCACGGGCGGCAGGATACGTGATGTCCATGCCACCGGGAAGGGGAGTCTCGTGGTGGCCGGTACCGCGGCCTATTGTGTCGGCAATCTCCAGATACCCGGCTATCCGCTCCCCTGGGAGCACGGCTCCTTCACGTATCCCGGCAACCTCGCCTCGCCGCTCCAGATCGAGATCGAGGCGAGCAACGGCGCGTCCGATTACGGCAACAAGTTCGGCGAGCCCGTTATCCAGGGCTTTACCCGCTCGTTCGGCCTGCGGCTGCCGGACGGCGAGCGGCGGGAGTGGCTGAAGCCGATCATGTTCACCGGCGGCGTGGGGCAGATCGACAGCCGGCATACCGAAAAAGAGGAGCCGCGGAAAGGGATGCTCGTCGTGAAGATCGGCGGCCCTGCCTATCGCATCGGCATGGGCGGCGGCGCAGCCTCGAGCATGATCCAGGGAGAGAATGTCGAGGCGCTCGACTTCAACGCCGTGCAGCGCGGCGACGCGGAGATGGAGCAGAAGGTGAACCGCGTCATCCGGGCCTGCGTCGAGCTGGGCGACGAGAACCCCGTCGTCAGCATCCACGACCAGGGCGCCGGCGGCAACTGCAATGTCGTGAAAGAGATCGTTCACCCCGCCGGGGCGAAGATCGATATAAGAAAAATCATCGTCGGCGACAACACGCTCTCGGTCCTCGAGATATGGGGCGCCGAGTACCAGGAGCAGGACGCGCTGCTCGTCCGTGCCGACCATGCCGGGATGTTCGGGATGCTCTGCACGAGGGAGAAGGTGCCGGTCGCCTTCATCGGGGAGATTACGGGCGACGGGTATATTGTCGTGTACGACAGCGCGGATAATACCGTCGCCGAGAACCTGAGCCTCGATAAAGTCCTCGGCGACATGCCGCAGAAGACCTTCAGGATGGAGCGGGTCGCCCTGCATACCCAGGAGCTGAGCCTGCCTGAAGGCATAACGGTTATGGATGCCCTCGACAGGGTGCTCAGGCTCCTCTCCGTGGGGTCCAAGCGGTTCCTCACCAATAAAGCAGACCGCTCCGTCACCGGCCTGGTGGCGCGGCAGCAGTGCGCCGGGCCCCTCCAGCTCACGGTAGCGGATGTGGCGGTCATCGCGCAGAGCCACTTCCCCGATGACCAGGGGAAGTTCACGGGCGCTGCCATCTCGATCGGCGAGCAGCCGATCAAGGGACTTATCAATCCGTCGGCAATGGCGCGGATGAGCGTGGGAGAAGCCCTGACCAATATCGTCTGGGCGCGGATCAGCGGCCTGCGCGACATCAAATGCTCTGCCAACTGGATGTGGGCTCCCAAGCTTCCCGGCGAAGGCGCGCGGCTGTACGATGCGGCGATCGCGATGCGCGATATCATGCTCGAGCTCGGCATTGCCGTGGACGGCGGAAAAGACAGCCTCTCGATGGCGGCCCGGGTGACGCATGCATCGGGAGAGGTGGAGGTCGTCAAATCTCCGGGCAGCCTCGTCATCTCCGCCTATGCCACCTGCCCCGATGTCACCAAGGTGGTGACGCCCGACCTGAAGATGCCGGGGAGGAGCAGGCTCATCGCCGTCGATCTCGGCTACGGCAAAAACCGGCTCGGCGGCTCGGCGCTCGCCCAGTGCTACAAGCAGGTGGGGGCGGAGGCCCCTGATGTGGACAATACGCAGCTGCTCAAGGATGCCTTCAATGCGGTGCAGGAGCTTATCGGCGCCGGCAGGGTCCTCGCCGGTCATGACCGGAGTGACGGCGGGCTGATCACGACGCTGCTCGAGATGGCCTTCGCCGGCAACTGCGGTATCGATATCAGTCTGAGGAGCCGCACCGGCCAGGACCCCCTTCCCGTCCTCTTCGCCGAGGAGCTGGGGCTGGTGATCGAATATCTGCCTGAAGACGAGCGGGAGGTTGCCAGGGTATTCAGTGCCCACGATGTGCCGTACCAGATCATCGGCGCCAGTCTTCCCGAAAAAGATATCAGGGTGCGTGTCGATGGGGAGGTGGTGGTCGAGGCAGACATGCGGGCCTTGAGGGAGGTCTGGGAGGAGACGAGCCACCGGCTCGACCTGCTCCAGGCCAATCCCGCCTGTGTCGCTGAAGAAAGGGCGCTGGCTTATGATCGGCCGGGACCCTCGTACAGGGTTGGCTTCACGCCCGAAGCGACGCCCGAAGTGCTCGTGAAGCGGGAGGCGAAACCCGCGGTGGCGATCGTCCGGGAGGAAGGGAGCAACGGCGACCGCGAGATGTCCTCTGCCTTCTATGCCGCGGGATTCGAGCCCTGGGACATTACCATGACCGACCTCCTCGACGAGCGCATCGCCCTCTCCCGTTTCAAGGGCGTCGCCTTTGTCGGGGGGTTCAGCTACGCCGATGTCCTCGATTCGGCCAAGGGGTGGGCGGGAACCATACGCTTCAACAAGCGGCTTTTCGAGGAGTTCCGGCAGTTCTATCACCGCCCCGATACGTTCAGCCTCGGCGTCTGCAACGGCTGCCAGCTGGCAGCGCTCCTGGGGTGGGTGCCCTGGCAGGGCATCCCGGACGAGCGGCAGCCGCGCTTTATCCACAACCGGTCCGGGAGGTTCGAATCCCGCTTCTCGACCGTGAAGATACTGAAGAGCCCGGCGGTCATGCTCAGGGGCATGGAAGATTCGGTGCTCGGCATCTGGGTGGCCCACGGGGAGGGACGGGCACACTTCCCCGACGCATCGATCCTCCAGGAAGTAATGAAAAAAGAGCTCGCGCCGATAAGATATGCAGACGATGGCGGAGAGATCACCGAGGCCTATCCCTTCAGCCCCGGCGGCTCGCCGATGGGGATTGCGGCGCTCTGCAGCCCCGACGGCAGGCATCTCGCCCTGATGCCCCACCCGGAGAGGGCGTTCCTCACCTGGCAATGGGCGTGGATGCCGGAAGCGATGAGGCGGCAGCTCAAGGCCTCTCCGTGGCTGAAGCTGTTCCAGAACGCACGGGAATGGTGCGAGAGCAGGTAACATCCCTCGGTCAATGTGTAGTCGCTTCAGAAAAGGGGGGGAGCTGCAGCTCCCCCCTTTTCTGTGCTCGTGCTGGCCGCCCGCGCAGCCGAGGGGCGGAGCGTGCCGGGCCGTCGCGTTGATTTCGTACCCGGCTGTTCGAATTCGCAAACAAGATCATAGAGCCGTAACGCAGTAAAAAAGGATCGGTCAATTCTCGTCACGCAGCGGAGGTGCGATGGTTACGAAGTCTCTGGTCAAATCGTTCTATAACGGCATGCTCGTCACCTGCTATGAGCATGAGGGGAGAAAGTATGTGGCGAACCAGCACGGCAACTGGGATGTGTACGAAGGGGAGTATGCCCGGGGGAGCAGGGCGAGGACGGTGCCGAAAGAGGCGGAAGAGATAAGGAAGATTATCAGCGCGTATACCAGGCAGGAGCGGGGAGGCAAGTAGCCTGGCCCCGTGCCCTGTTGTGCCGCGTGAATCGAGTGGGGGAGCTGTGGGGAGGGCTGTTCCGCAGTGATGACGACGACGAGGTGTGGAAGATGCATCTGACGATTGCAAGGAAGCTTTACGCAGTGTCCGGACTGTTCCTCTTTATTATCCTGACGGTCTCCCTGCTCGGTATCTACGCCCTGCGGAAGACGACCAGCTCCTATGCGGTGATCCTGAAAGAGCCGGTGGTCAGCAAGCAGTACGCTATGAGCGCGAAGGAGCACTTTTCGAATGCCGTGGGGTACTTTATCGCCTCCTCTATTTCGGGCGCCGAAAATGAAGAGCTGGCAGAGAATTTCGCCAATGAGATAGAGGTGACCATCGATAACCTGGGCGAGATAAAGAAGCAAGCCACCTCCGAGGAGAAGAGGAAGATAGAAGAGGCCGAGGGGCTGATCGGGGAGTTCGACGGCCTTTTCAAGAAGTTGACCGAGGCAAAGAAGAGGAGCGGCGGTCTCTCGCAGGAGGAGCTGAAGCGGAGGGAGGAGCTCGAGTACAGCGTAAAGAGCCTCCTCCTCGGCATCGCAACGAGCCAGGACAAGAAGATCAAGCGTCAGACCGAGCTTACCGAGGCGCTCGAGAAGAAGGTCGTGGCGGTCCTCATCGCAGGCGCCGCAGCAGGCCTCGTGGCGGGCATCGTCCTAACCTTCCTGGTTATCAGAGGGGTTGTGCCGCCCATAGACAGGATTACCGAAGCCGCGGGGCGCATCGCCCGCGGTGACCTGAACGTCAGGGTGGATCACACGGCAAAGGACGAGATAGGGAGCCTTGCCGAGAGCATGAGGATCATGGTGCAGTCGTTCAATGCAATGATCGGCAGCACTATTGCCGCTACGCATGATGTCGTGTCTACCATAGGCATGGTTAATCAGACCTCGGAAAAGACTGCCGAAGGGGCGCGAAAGCAGGCGAACCAGGCATCTCAAATAGCCGCTGCTTCCGAGCAGATGACCCATACGATTACCGACATTGCACGGAACGCTTCAACGGCCTCGGAGACGTCTTCAGAAGCAATGGCGACGGCGGTAAAGGGCAAGGAGATTGCCGACGGCGCTGTGGAGACGGTCAATAAGGTCTACACCTCCACCGTCGAGCTCGCAACGATGGTCGAACGGCTGAACAGCAGTACGTCCGAGATCGGCACTATCGTCACCGTTATCAAGGACATCGCCGACCAGACCAATCTCCTCGCCCTGAATGCCGCAATAGAGGCGGCGCGGGCCGGGGAGCAGGGGCGGGGATTTGCCGTCGTTGCCGACGAGGTGAGAAAGCTCGCCGAGAGGACGGTGCGGGCTACGGCTGAAATTACCGAGAAAATAGGCATGGTTCAATCGGAATCGGCGGAGACGACGAGATCCATGTCTGAAGCGTCGGCTGAGGTGACCAAAGCGACCGAATACATACGGGAAGCCGGTGAGGCACTGAACCATATCGTGGAAACGGTCCACCGGGTGCGGGACCAGGTGACCCAGATCGCTGCCGCGGTCGAGGAGCAGTCGGCCGCCTCGGAAGAGGTTTCGAATAATATAGAACAGACGGCGTCGGTCGCAAAGGAAATGGAGAGCCTGGCGTTGGAGATGACGCACAAGGTAAACGGGTTGACAAAGGTTGCAGAGACGCTGCGGGATTCCACGGCGGGGTTCAAGACGCAGGAGACCGAGCTGCTGGTTCTCGATATCGCCCAGACCGACCACCGGATGTTCGTCGAAAAAGTACATGCGTGCTTGAAAGGCGACGTGGTCCTCGACCCGGCGCAGCTCGTCGACCACCGCTCCTGCAGGTTCGGGAAATGGTACGGGGGAGAGGGCAGGGAGCTCTGCGGGCGGTTGCGGAGCTACCGGGACATTGACGCTCCCCATGAGCAGATCCACAGGCTTGCCCGCGAGGCGGTTGCGGAGTATAATGCAGGAAAGAAGGACAAGGCGGAGAAGCTGTATCGCGAGGTGGAAGCCCTCTCGCATACGGTGGTGGAACTTCTGGATGCGTTGAAAAGGGAGTCAGCCTAGGTTTGCTCGGAGAGAGCGCTCTCTCCGGCGCCTTGTAAAACACAGGAGGAGGATACGATGAAGGCGGTACGAGTAGCAGCACGCATCATGACAGTGACGCTCTGTCTGGCGCTCTTTGCGGGCGGCCTTATGGCAGCGGAGAAACTCGAAGGCAAGGGCAAGATCAAGGACTACGATGTAA
Organism: Nitrospirota bacterium; assembly: GCA_040752355.1. Lineage (NCBI taxonomy): Bacteria > Pseudomonadati > Nitrospirota > Nitrospirota bacterium. The sequence goes on from JBFMHE010000014.1 coordinate 84,594, forward strand.
GCAAGAAGACGGTCGTCGTCACGATCGACGGCAAGGACACGACCTTTGTTGTCGAACATGGAGGAGCGCTCAAGAAGCTCGGCGACCGCCTCGAGAAGGGCGACGAGGTGAAGGTCAAATACTTCAACGAGGGCGGCAAGAACGTTATCAAGAGCTTCAACGACCTCAAAGGGACGAAGCCCGGCTGCTGAGAATCGCTGCTGAGCTGCTCGTTTCAAAAAGGCCCCCCGGAAGGCTCCGTCGTCCCGCAGCGCGCGTGATGACGGAGCCTTTCTGCATCTCCCTCCCCCGTGAGCAAGAAAAAGATGCTTCCCGCGGCTTGTTCCGTACTATAATATGAATAGTGTCATGAGCAAGGGAACGGCGCCGATGAAGAGGCACGGCAGCAAAAGCGTCAGGGGGAAGGGTCTCCCGGAGGGACGTGCGTTCTCTCTCTGCGCCAACAAGGACTGCAAGCTCAAGAAAGAGGCGGGCTGCAAGGGGTTCGAGGCCTGTCCCGGGTATAAAGGAAGATAACGATGCCCCTCCCGATCTCGATAACCATGGGGCCGGTGGTCGTGGAGGCGGAGCTTTTCGATACCGCCTGCGCAAAGGCGGTGGCCGAGGCGCTCCCGCTCGAGGCCAGACCGGAGGAGTGGGGCGATGAGTTCTACTTCGCGGTCCCCCTCGCCGCCCCGCTGGACGAGACCGCAACCCTCCGGGTGAAGGCAGGGGACATCGGCTACTGGCCCCCGGGGAACGCCCTGGCGCTCTTCTTCGGCCCCACGCCGCTGAGCAAAGGAGATGATCCGGTACCGGCGAGCGAGGTGAACCTCGTCGGCCGGATCGCCGGCGATGCAGCGGTCCTGAGGCGGGCGAAGGGGGCGGTCACCGTCAGGATCGAGCAAAGACAGCCCTTGCCTTAACGGATCTTGAGCAGCTCCGCCGCGCGCTCGGCGAGCCGCGACCGGGCGCTCTTCGAGAGGTGGAGGTAGCAGAAGTCGGGCTCGTTGATGTACCTGCCGATCAGGAAGGCGAGCCCGTTGCTCTCGGCGTCGAGGTAGGGCGAATCGATCTGGGTGAGGTCGCCGGTAAATATGATCTTCGTCCCTTCTCCTGCCCTCGTGGCGATCGTGAGGGTGTCGATAGGACGCAGGTTCTGCGCCTCGTCGATGATCATGAACCGACGGGGCAGGCTCCTTCCCCTGATGTACGTCAACGGCTCGATATGGACGACGCCCGACTCGATGAGGTATTTCGCACTGTTGTATCTGACCCTTTTGCTGTCCTTCTCCTCCCGCGGCGTATAGACGAGCACCTCCAGGTTATCGAAGATGGGCTGCATCCAGGGGTTGAGCTTCGCCTCGATATCGCCGGGCAGGTATCCCAGGTCCTTTCCCATCGGGATGACCGGACGGGCCACGATCACCTGTTCGATCTTCTTTTTCTCGTAGAGGTGCAGCCCCGCGGCCAGGGCGAGGAGCGTCTTGCCCGCTCCCGCAGTGCCGGTGAGCGCGACCATCGAGATGTCGTCCGAGATGAGCGCATCCGCTGCGCACTCCTGTTCGACATTCTTGAAGGAGAGCCCGTAGAGCCGCTCCCGTCTCCCGATCGGCATGACCGCGTCTTTCCCGTAAAGACGATAGAGCCTGTCTCCCTCGAGGCGGTAGCGTACGGAGGCGATGCCGTTCTGGTAATCGCCGTCTTCGCCGATGATCTTTCCGTAGTTTTGAAAGAGCGTCGTCTTGTCGCTCTTGTAGTCCTGGGCGTGCACGCCCTGCGCCTCGGCCTTGATGCGCACCGACGTATCTTTCGAGACGACGATGACCGGGACGCTCCCGTTATGCTCTTTCCTGATCCTCAGGGCGGTCTCGACGATCCGGTCGTCGGCGGTGAGCTTGTTGGCAGGAGCGTCCTTGAAGGTGACGTCGATCCGTACGGTGCCGCCGTCCGGAAGCGGCACCCCCTTGTGGATATCTCCCTTGTCGCAGAAGTGGTCGATTTGACGCAAGGCTTCGCGGGCGGTGTAGTTCTCTTTCTTCAGCTTGTCCAGTTCCTCGATAACGGCGATCGGGATGATGCGGTGGTTATCGCCGAACTCGTTGAGAGCGAGGGGGTCATGGACCAGGACACTGGTATCGAACACGAATACTTTCTGCAGCGATGGTGTCATAGACAGTGCGCTCCGGTGGAATGACGAGCGCTCCTCCTTCCAAGAGTCATGAATGGTGCACGGAACGCATCTATATTACCAGATTGGCCGGGATAAGTGAGCATCCTGCCGCTCCTCCAGGGCTGCAGGACCGGAATATCCAATAACGGCAAGGAGCTTTTCCGTCAGGGCCTTTATAAGAGATGCCGGATATGGTATCTTTGAATAAGAGCCGTTCCCGCACCAGACCAGCAGTTCTGCCGGTATTCGTTGGTATTCGTTGCCTTTGACATACAGACAAGCCTTTTACGCCAGTGATGATGAGGTGGGATGATGCATTTCGTCGGTCTTGACGCAGGTTCGGTGAGTGTGAAGGTTGCGGTGCTCGACAAAGAGGGCGCCAAGGTAAAGGGGCGCTATGTACGGCATTACGGACACCCGGTCAACGCAGCGCTCGACCTCCTTCGTGAAATAAAGGACGCTTACCCCGAAAGCGGGCTCTCCCTGACCGGCTCCGCCTCCCGGGTCATTGCCGCTGCGCTGAAGATCAAGCCGGTCAACGAGGTCGTCGCGCAGTCCTATTCGGTCCGAAAGCTCTATCCCCGCATCAGGACCATCATCGAGATGGGCGGCGAGGACTCGAAGCTGATTCTCCTCGACGAGGGGAGGATACGGGACTTCTCGATGAATTCGCTCTGCGCCGCCGGCACCGGCTCCTTCCTGGAGCAGCAGGCGGAGCGGCTCCGGCTGGGCATCGAAGAGTTCAGCGCGCTCGCCGTGCAGTCGCGGCGGCCCTCCAAGGTAGCAGGCCGCTGCAGCGTCTTCGCCAAGTCGGACATGATACACCTGCAGCAGATCGCCACGCCCGTCGAGGATATCGTGGCAGGGCTCTGCTTTGCCGTAGCGCGGAACTTCAAGGGAACCATCGCCCGGGGCCGTGACATCGTGCCCCCGGTCGCCTTCCAGGGCGGGGTGGCGGCCAACAAGGGCATGGTGCGGGCCTTCAAGGAGGTCTTCGAGCTCGACGAGCTCTTCATTCCCGACGATTTCGCCCTCATGGGCGCCCTCGGCGCTGCGATGAGGGACAGGGACGAGGGGCTGTTCACCGCCTTCTCCATCGAGACACTGGAGGAATATCTCCGTACTACGTCTTATGATGAAAGGGGACACGCGCCGCTGTTCGGTCAGGAGGATGACTTCCCCGAGCGCCACCTGGGCGGCTCCGCAGCATGCCCCTCGTTCAGCGGGAGGCCGGGCGGCAAGGAGGCGCCGGCAGGCGGCAGCGATCACGCGCCGCCGGTCACCGCGTATCTCGGCATCGATATCGGCTCGATCAGCACCAATCTTGCAGTGATCGACGAGAGCGGCACGCTCCTCGCAAAGCGGTATCTCATGACCGCGGGCCGGCCTATCGACGCGGTGCGGCAGGGCCTGGCCGAGATCCAGGGAGAGCTCGGCGATACCGTCGAGATCCGGGGCGTCGGGACCACTGGGTCGGGCAGGTACATGATCGCCGATTATGTCGGCGCCGATATCGTGAAGAACGAGATCACGGCCCAGGCCGCAGCAGCGATCTTCATCAATCCCGAGGTCGACACGATCCTCGAGATCGGGGGACAGGACTCGAAATATATCTCTCTCCGGGACGGCATTATCATAGACTTCGAGATGAACAAGGCCTGTGCCGCGGGCACCGGCTCGTTCATCGAGGAGCAGGCCGAGAAGCTCGATATCTCGGTAAAGGGGGAGTTCGCCGCGCGCTCCTTCCGGTCGAAGAGCCCTTGCAGGCTCGGTGAACGCTGCACCGTCTTCATGGAGAACTCCCTGATGGCGAGCCTCCAGAGGGGCGCCGACAAGGACAATCTTGTCGCCGGCCTCGCCTACTCCATTGTCCAGAACTATGTGAACCGCGTCGTTGCCGGCAAGCCGATCGGCAGGACCGTATTTTTCCAGGGCGGGGTCGCCTTCAATAAGGCGGTGGTGGCTGCGTTCGAGCGGTATCTCGGCAAAGAGGTGATCGTCCCTCCCCATCATGACGTCACCGGCGCCATAGGCATGGCCCTTATCGCTCTGCGATATATGCAAAGCCGCGATGCGTCGTGCGCCACGATGTTCAAGGGCTTCGCCTTATCGCAGCGGGGTTACGAGGTCAGCTCCTTCGCGTGCAAGGGCTGTTCGAACGTCTGTGAGATCAACAAGATCAAGATGCAGGGAGAGGACGGACATCTTTTCTACGGCGGCCGGTGCGAAAAGTACGACCTCCGCCGCGCCCGGCGCTCGTCGCTTCCCGACCTCTTCTCGTTCAGGGAGGAGATGCTCTGGAAAGACCATGAGCACTACCTCAATGAGCTCTCGGTGGCGACGGGCGAAGCCGATCCTGCGGAGGCTGCCGCAGGGCGTGTGAAGCGGCACGCCTCGCGGGGAACGATCGGTATCCCCTATATTTTTTATCTCCACGACTACCTGCCGTTCTGGTCGACGCTCCTCTGGGAGCTCGGGTTCGATGTCGTCGTCTCTCCGAAGACGAACAAGCAGATCATCACCCTCGGCCTCGAAAATGTCCTTTCCGAAGCATGTTTCCCCGTGAAGGTCGCGCATGGGCATATCAAGTATCTCGTCGACACCGGCATCGATGCCGTGCTCCTCCCGAGCTTCATCGATATCGGCCAGGCTGGCCCGGGCGGAAGCGACTGCCCGCGCGGCCTCGCATGCCCGCATACCCAGACGATCCCCTATGTCTCGAAGGCTGCCATCAAGGGAGTACGGGCCCTGACACCGGTCGTGGACAGCGGCCGCGGGCAGCAGCATTTGGTGGGGGAGGTCGCCGCCGCGCTCGGCCGCTACGGGATCAGGAAGAGCGATGTCGAGCGGGCGCTTCCTGCTGCCGCGGCATCGCAGGAGCGCTTCACGAAGGCTGTCAAGGAAAAGGGAAGGGAAGTGCTCGCCGACCTCGCGGCAGGGGGGATGAGGGCGGTGGTGATCGTCGGCAGGGCGTATAATGCCTTTGACCCGAGCGTCAACCTCGAGATCCCGAAAAAGCTCTCGACCATCGAGGTGCTTTCTCTTCCCATGGATATGCTCCCCCTCGAATCCGTATCGATCTCCCGGTCATGGCCGAACATGTACTGGCGGTCGGGGCAGCGGATCCTGAAGGCGGCGCGTCTTATCAACACGACGCCGAATCTGCATGCCATTTATATCGGCAACTTCTCGTGCGGGCCCGATTCCTTTATCCTGAAGTATTTCAAGGAAGAGATGCGGAGCAAGCCTTTCCTCCACATAGAGATCGACGAGCACAGCGCCGACGCAGGCGCCATTACCCGATGCGAGGCGTTTCTCGACAGCATCGAGCAGCAGAACGGCCCGCAGCGAGCGCAGCGGCGCGAAAGCAGCGGGGCGCGGAAACACGTGAGCGCGGAAGAAGGCGGCGCTCCCCAGGCGGTCCTCCGCTCGTCCGATCTCGAAGGGCGTACCGTCTTCATCCCCCACATGGCCGACCATGCCTTTGCACTCAAGGCAGCTTTTACCTGCTGCGGGGTGCGTGCGGAGGTCCTGCCCCCCTCTGATAAGGAATCCGTCGATATCGGCAGGCGGTATGTGTCCGGAAAGGAGTGCTTCCCCTATCTGGTGACGGCCGGGGATATGCTCAAGAAGGCCCTTGCTCCTGATTTCAGACCCGAGCAGTCGGCGTTTTTCATGCCTTCCGGTACAGGGCCCTGCAGGTTCGGGCAGTACAACATCTCCCATAAGATGATCCTCGAGAAGCTCGGTCTCGGCGGCGTCCCCATCTTTGCTCCGAACCAGGACGTGGGCTTCTACCGCGATCTGGGTATCGCCGGGAGCGACTTTTCGATGGCGGCCTGGAAGGGCATCATCGCCTACGAGCTGCTGACCAAGTGTCTCCACGAAACGAGGCCCTATGAGCGCTCCGCCGGCGACGCCGAGGCGTTGTACCGGCAGTATCACGAACGGATCTCCCGTGCGCTCCAGAGCAGGAACGGGGCCATGGAACGTCTCCTCAGGGACATGCGCGACGGCTTCGAGGCGATCCCCCGCCGCCGGGAGCAGAGATCGCTCATCGGCATCATCGGCGAGATCTTCGTCCGGACACACCAGTTTTCGAACGAAGACCTGGTGCGGAAGATAGAGGCACTGGGCGGCGAAGTCTGGCTCGCGCCCATCGAGGAGTGGGTCTACTATGTCAATACGATGTCGCTGCGCAAAGCCTTGATTAAAAGGCGCAGGTCTGATATGATGAATATTCTCCTGAAACGGTTCTTCCAGAAGCGTATCGAGCACCGGTACGGCAGCGCCTTCAAGGGGTTCCTCAAGACTCTGAAGGAGCCTGAAACAGGAGAGATACTGAAGAAGGCGGCGCCCTACGTCCATGATTCGTTCGAGGGCGAGACGGTCCTGAGCATCGGCAAGGCGGTCGATCTCATCGAGCGCGGGGCAGCGGGAATCATCAGCGCGATGCCGTTCGGATGCATGCCCGGCACCATCGTCGCAGCGCTCCTGAAGGCGATCACGAGGGATTACGGGATACCCTGCATCAGTATCCCTTACGATGGTACGGAATCACCGGCCGTGGCGCTCCATATCGAGGCATTCATGGAGACGGTCGGGACGGATAAGGACAAGTAAGAAGTAAGAAGTAAGAAGTAAGAAGTAAGAAGTAAGAAGTAAGAAGAAGGGGGAGCTTAGGGGAGTTCTTTTATTCTGGCTCCTGTCTTCACTTCCTACTCCTCAGTTCTCATTTTTAACTTATATTCCCGGAAAAGGAGGTGATGGTGTGGGCAGTGTCGTGAAATGGCGCAAGAAGAAAATGCGTAAACACAAGCACAAAAAGCTCCGCAGGCTGACGCGGTCGCAACGGAGATAAGGGGAACCGTCCATGAAGGATATCATTATCTTGCAGGAGAAGATGACGCTGCTGGAGCAAGAGGTGAAGACCCTGACCGACAAGATCAGCACCCTCGAAGCATCGCTGGCCGAGCTGGACGATCTCAAGCTCGAAGTGCGCGGGCTGAAGCTCTTCCTCGGAAGAGTGCATCCCGATTTCATGACCCAGCTCCCCGAGGCCCTCAAGAAGCTGAGCGACTAGCCGACGCGCGTTCTATAGCGTGGGGGGCGGACCGCTCCTCTGCCGTACCCGCAGCGGTTTCCGGTACCGCGTATTTTGCCCTTTTGTTACGGGCATTTGCTATAATAAAAAATGTCTTTCTCCATACCACCGTTCTCGACAACCGGAATAGGCAGCCTGCCCCATACGCGAGCAGAAGATGCCTGCGAGCTCGTGCTCAGATCCTTCGATATACCCTTCTGGCCCCAGCTGCCCCGTCTCTCGTTTCATGAGTCGATGATCGTCCAGTATTCCGAGGGCATGCCCTATCTCCGGATCAACGAGCAGGACCAGGTCGCCTGGGTCATGCGCGACTCGAGCGATGAGCTCGAACGGTTCTATGAATCCTGCTCCGATATGGCCCGGATCGCCATATCGGAAGATTATGCCGCAGGGCTCCACGCCTTCCTGAAGATGATCAGGGGCAGGAGGTTCCCCCTGCTCAAGGGCCATGTCACCGGACCGGTGACCTATACGCTCGGGCTCAAGGATAATTACGGACGGTATGTCTTTTTCGACGAGGAGCTGCGGGAGGTCTCGTCCATGCTGCTCAAGGCGAAGATCCGCTGGCAGGTGGACATGCTGAAGCAGCACGCCGACGGCGTGGTCATCTTTATCGACGAGCCGATCCTTTCGGCGCTGGGGAGCTCCTCGTACCTCGGGGTCGATGCAGGAGAAGCGGAGCGCCTGTTGAAAGACAGCATCAGTGCGGTCGAAGAGGCGGGAGGCATCCCCGGCATCCACTGCTGCGGGAGGGCCGATTGGCCGATGGTCCTCAGGAGCGGCGCCGGGATCGTCAACTTCGACGCCTTCGAATACTTCGACTCCCTCGCCCTGTACCATGACGAGGTCAAGCAGTTCCTCGAGGGCGGAGGATACCTCGCGTGGGGCATGGTCCCCACGTCCGATGCGATCGGCAGCATCGACGATGCGCAGCTGGCGTCGCGCATAAAGGAGCATATCGGGAAGCTGGGCCGCAGTGTTTCCCCCGAGCTGGTCGCGAGCCGCCTGCTCCTGACCCCTTCGTGCGGCACCGGATCCCGCAGCATCGAGGAGACGACGAGGATCTTTCAACTGCTGATGCGCCTGAAAGAGGACGCAGCGTAGTGGCGAGGAGCACGGGCTTATTCATCTCCTTTGAGGGCATCGAGGGGACCGGCAAGACGACGCAGGCGCAGCTCCTCTCCGCGCGCCTTTCCGCCCGGGGGCACCGCACGGTCCTTACCCACGAGCCCGGCGGAACGGTCATCGGCGACCGCGTACGGGAGATCCTGCTTCTTCCCGAGCACAGGGAGATGTCTTCCACCACCGAGCTGCTCCTGTACAACGCCGCGCGGGCGCAGCACCTCGCCGAGCTCATCCTGCCTGCCCTCGAGAGGGGAGACGCGGTCATCACCGACCGGTTTGCCGATTCCACTGTCGCCTACCAGGGCTATGCGCGGGGGATCGACCTGACGCTGATCACGTCTCTCGATGGCATAGCGACAGGAGGGACCAGGCCTGAGCTTACGATCCTCTTCGATCTCGATGTCGAGACCGGCCTCAGAAGGAACCGGGATATCAACAAGGTGGACCGGCTCGAGCTCGAGACGATCGAGTTCCATCGCAGGGTGCGCGAGGGATTTCTGGAGATCGCCCGTGCCGAACCCGGCAGAGTGAAAGTGGTCGATGCCTCCCTTCCGCCCGAGGCGGTCGCGGAGCGGGTATGGGAAATAGTGCAAACCAAATTAAGAGATCAAAATCAGGAATGAGAAACTGAGGAGTTCCTCTATTTTGGATTTTTAATATGGCGCTCAGGCATATCATAGGACAGGAACGCGGGGTAAGGATACTGCTCGGCACGCTGCGGAGAGAAAGGGTCCCGTCGGCCATGCTCATCTCGGGCGACGGAGGGGTCGGCAAGAAGCTCGCGGCCATCACCTACGCGAAGGCGGTCAACTGCCTGCAGCCGGCCGAAGGGGACTGCTGTGATGCCTGCCTCTCCTGCAGGAAGATCGAAGCAGGCATTCACCCCGACGTGACCGTGCTCCTGCCCGAAGGCGAGGAGATCAAGATCGAGACGGTGCGGACGATCGAGGAAGCGCTCTTTCTGAAGCCTTACGAGGCCCGGAAAAAGGTGGTCATCATCGACGATGCCGACCTGATGAACAGCAATGCCGCCAATGCCTTTCTCAAGACGCTCGAGGAGCCGCCCGAGGAGAGCCTCATCCTGCTCCTCTCGCCCAATCCCGACAGGCTTCCGGATACCATAAAATCGCGCTGTACCCAGGTCCGTTTCTATCCCCTGCCGCTCGAGGGAGTCAAAAGGGTGATCGCCGGAACGACGGGGAAGGAGGCTGAAGCTCTGGCGGTGAGACTCTCGATGGGAAGGCCGGGGCTGGCGCTCTCGGGGGACCTGGAAGAAGAGCGGGAGTGGTTCATGAACCTCCTCGACGCCCTGCTGCGCGGCGGATCGAAAGAGGCCTGGGCCGACAGGAATGAAATGAAGACGTGGCTCGACCTGTCATCGGTCTTTCTCAGGGATATGGCGGTGGAGCGGATAACGGGCCGGGAAGAGGATCTCCTCTACGGCAGCAGCCGCTACCGGCTTTCCCGGCAGACGGATATCGGGGCGGTCTTCGAGGCCTACCGGCATCTGCAGCGGCTGCGCGGGCTTCTTGATTTTAATCTCAACAAATCAATATCATGGAATTATGCGGCGCAGATCGTGAGGCCGTTGCTGGCGCGCAGCTCATCGTGAGACGGCGCCTCCCAGCCAAAGGTGGAGAGCGCTGCGCATGCATGGAGGATACATGCCGGATGTCGTGGGAGTAAGGTTCAGACGCTGCGGGAAGATCTATGACTTCGAGGTCGATCCGCTCGACGTGAAAGAAGGCGACCCCGTCATCGTCGAGTCCGATTTCGGCCTCAGCATCGGGACGGTGGTACGGCCGCGGCGTACGGTCGGGGCATCCGAGCGGGAGCTGAAGAAGGTGATCAGGCGGGCCTCCGAGGAGGATTTCAAAGCCAGAGAGGATAATAAGAGGATCGAGAGGGATGCGCGGGCCTTCTGCCTGGAGCGTATCATGGCGCGGGGGCTGCCGATGAAGCTGGTCGGCGCCGAGGCGACCCTCGACCGTAAACGGATCGTCTTTTACTTCACCGCCGACGGGAGAATCGACTTCAGGGAACTGGTGAAGGACCTGGCGGCGAAGTTCAAGACGAGGATCGAGATGCGGCAGATCGGCGTCCGGGACGAGGCGAAGATCGTGGGGGGCATCGGGATCTGCGGCAGGGAGCTCTGCTGCAACACCTTCCTCGCCACCTTCGACCCGGTCTCGATAAAGATGGCGAAGAAGCAGGAGCTGGTCCTCAACGTCGGCAAGCTTTCGGGACTCTGCAGCAGGCTGATGTGCTGTCTCCGTTATGAGTACGACGGCGACCTGGGGAACATCGCTTCGGATGACGATATCCCGATCGGCGGGGACGATATCCCGATCGAGGTGATCGAAGAAAAGATTACGGCGACGCCTGCCCGGAGAGAGCACCCCCGGAGAATGCATCCCCGGGAGACAAAACCGGCGCGCAGGGAGCCGATAAGGGAAGCGGCCCCGGAAGCGCTCGTCCCTACCGAGGCTGCTCCCGCATCAGCTGAGCGGGCGCCGGAGCAGCAGGAGAAGCGGCGGCCTGGCCGGCACAAAAGGAAGCGGTTCAGGCGATGAGCAGCGGGAAGTATTATGTTACGACGCCGATCTACTACGTCAATGATATCCCGCACATAGGGCACGCCTATACCACCATTGCCGCCGATGTCCTCGCACGGTATCATCGCCTGAGGGGCGATGCCGTCTTCTTCCTCACCGGAACGGATGAGCACGGGCAGAAGGTCGAGAAAGCGGCAAAGGACCGGGGCAAAACGCCCAAAGAGCATGCCGACAGCATGGTCCCCAACTTCAAGGACCTCTGGGCCACGCTGAATATCTCGAACGACGCCTTCATACGCACTACCGATCCGGAGCACGTCAGGACCGTGCAGGGCCTCATGCAGAAGCTCTTCGATACCGGCGAAATAGAGAAGCGCGGGTATTCGGGATGGTACTGTGTCCCCGACGAGCGGTTCTGGACCGAAAAAGATCTCGTCGAAGGCAACTGCCCCGACTGCGGCAGGCCGGTCGAGCATATCCACGAGGAGAACTATTTTTTCCTCATGTCCAAATACCAGGACCGGCTGGTAAAGCATATCGAGGACAATCCCGAATATATTCTTCCCGAGACCCGCAGGAACGAGGTGCTCGGCTTCCTGCGGCATAATCCTCTGGGCGACCTCTGCATCTCGCGGCCGAAGGCGCGGCTCGCCTGGGGCATTCCGCTTCCCTTCGACGGCAGCTTCGTCACCTATGTCTGGTTCGATGCGCTGGTAAATTACTATTCCGCTACGGAGTATCTCGCCCCCCGGGGGGTGGCGTGGTGGCCTGCTGACCACCACCTCATCGGGAAGGACATCCTCACGACGCACGCCGTCTACTGGTCGGCCATGCTCATGGCCCTGGAGCTCCCCTTGCCGGGCGCCATCTTCGCGCACGGCTGGTGGACCGTCGAGGGGAAGAAGATGTCCAAGTCCGTAGGAAATGTGGTCGATCCCAATGCGATGGCGGACAAATACGGCGTGGATGCCTTCCGGTATTTTCTTTTCCGGGAGGTGACTTTCGGCCTCGACGGCGATTTCTCGGAAGAGGCCCTCATCCGCCGCATCAACACCGACCTCGCCAATGACCTCGGCAATCTCCTGAGCAGGTTTCTCACTATGGCGGAAAAGTATTTCAGCGGCGACATCGAAGTAATCGTCAGCAATCAAGTGAACGACTTCGGAAAAGTCTGCATCGATGCGAACCGTAAAGCGCATGAGCAGGAGCTCTGGTCGCGCCTGCAGTTCTATCATATCCTCGAGAACATCTGGAGTATGATCGGGGAGGCGAACAACTATATCGCCCGGAAAGAGCCGTGGAAGCTCGCCAAGAGTGATTCTGAAGAACTGAAGCAGGTGATATCCGATCTCTGGAACGCGCTGCGGCTGACCGCTCTTTCGCTGTATCCCTTCATGCCTGCGACGGCTGAAAAGATGTGGCAGCAGCTCGGCCTGAAGTCGCTGGTCGAAGAGGTAAGGCAAAGCGGCGGAGAAGAAAGCGTCAGGGGAGTTTTCGAGTGGGCATGGAGGCCGCCATACGCGGTGAAGGTCGCCAAGGGAGAGCAGCTCTTCCCGAGAATCGAAAAACCGGAAAAGACGATAGCAGAGAAGGCCCCGAAGGCAGAGAAGAAAAAGGAGAAGCCTGCGATGACCGAACAGGGTGTTGTCGAGTTGATAGGCATAGAGGACTTTGCGAAGGTCCAGTTGAAGGTCGGCCTCGTCGTCAGCGCCGAGCGGGTCGAGAAGTCGGAGAAGCTGATCAGGATGAAGGTCGATACCGGCGAGGAGCGCCAGGTCGTGGCGGGCATCGGCAAGGCATACGACCCCGCATACCTCATCGGCAAGAAGATCGTCGTCGTGGCGAACCTCAGGCCCGCGAAGCTGATGGGTATAGAGTCGCAGGGGATGCTCCTGGCTGCAACGGATGACGAGGGCACGCTCTCGATACTCGGCCTCGACCGGGACGTGAAGCAGGGCGCCCGGGTGAAGTAGACCGGGATCTACCGGTTCCCCGTGGCTTCGAGCGGATAGTCCGCCTTACGCCACTCGCCGTAGCCGCCTTTGAGGGCGGCTGTGTTGGTAAAACCCTTCTCGATAAGCCTGCCTGCCGCACGGGCGCTGGTATGCTCGTCTTTTCACGTTCAATAGACGACGATCGGCGCGCTTTTATCCAGCGAGCCCACCGCGGCCATGAGCGCCTGCTCGTCATCAGGGTCGACGTAGACCGCGCCCTTTATTTTCCAGGGGCTGGTGCGGTAAGCGGCGGGCTGGCGCACATCGATGATCGTGACCTGCTCGTTCCGGTCCATCAAGGCCTTCAGCTCATCGACGGTCTTTCTCGGCACTTCCATACCAAGAGCTCCTCGCAAACAAGTATCCAGAGGCGACAGGCCTCTCTTAAGGCAGTATACCACGTTTACGGCACGTCCCGGCTGTGCGCTCCTTCTTCCGGCTTCCGGCGCGGCAGGTATTCGCTGCACGCTGCGCTGTAGCGGCCCGTTTTTATACAGTATATAATAATAGTGAACCATGGGCATAACGGAAAGAGAGAGAATCGAAGAGCTTCCGTCCGAGTCCGAGCAGCTCCGCCGGCGCATCATGGAGCTCGAGGCGGAGTGCGCGCGCATAAAAGGCATCGTCCAGCAGAGCGAGATACGGTACCGCACCCTTTTCGAGGATTCCCGCGATGCCGTCTATGTCACCTCCCGTGAGGGAGAGGTTATCGACATGAACCGGGCTGGCCTCGAGCTTTTCGGGTACTCCAGGGAGGAGCTGATCGGAAGGGATATCCGCGAGCTGTATGTTGATCCAAAGGACCGGGAATGGTTTCAGCAGGAGATAGAGCGGACGGGCTCCGTCAAGGACTACGAAATGCGGTTCAAGAGAAAGGACGGCACGGAGCTCTACTGCCTCATGACCTCCTCGCTGCGCCGCACGCAGGACGGTGCGATCCTGGGATACCAGGGGATCATGCGCGATGTGACGGAGCGGAGGCGGGAGGTCGAGGCGCTGCGGCAGTCGGAAGAGAAGTTCTCGACCGTCTTTCATTCGAGTCCCGACTGGATCGCCATCAGCACGCTCGAGGACGGCCGCCTCATCGATGTGAACGAGGCCTTCCTCCGCATCACCGGCTACCGCCGGGAAGAGGTCATCGGCAAGACCTCGGCGGAGCTGAAGCTCTGGGTCAATCCTGCCGAGCGCGCCGAGGTGGTCAGGATACTGAGGGAGCAGGGAAAGCTGAGGGACCATGAGGTCAAGTTCCGGATGAAGAACGGAGAGGTCCGCACCATGCTCCGGTCCGCGGAGCTGATAGAGCGGGGAGGCGAATCCTTCATCATCAACATCTCCCGCGACATTACCGAGCGCAAGCGGACCGAGGAGGAGATCAGGAAGCTCAATGCCGAGCTCCAGCAGCGGGTTGCGGAGCTGGTCGATGCGAACAGGGAGCTCGACGCCTTCAGCTACTCCGTGTCGCACGATCTGCGGGTGCCGCTCATCGTGATCGGGGGCTATGCCCGCAGGCTGCTCAAGCGGTACGCGGGAGCGCTCGATGAGCAGGGAAGAGAGGTGCTGCAGGTTATACAGGCCAATGTGGGCAAGATGGAAGCGCTCATCGACGACCTCCTCGCTTTTTCCCGTTCGGGCCGCAAGCAGCTGACCCGGAGCGAGATCGATATGGAGGCGATGGTGCGGGAGGTCTTCGATGAGGTCAAGGCATTGGAGCCGAAGAGGACGGTGCGGTTGAAGACCGGAGCGCTGCTTCCCCTCTTCGCCGACCCCGCGCTGATGAGGCAGGTGGTGGTGAACCTCATTTCGAACGCCTTCAAGTTCACCAGGACGCGGGAGGTCGCCGAGATCGAGATAGGCAGCCTGCTGGAGGGGAATACGGTCCTCTACTTCATCAAGGACAACGGCGTCGGCTTCGATATGCGCCATGCAGCCAGGCTCTTCGATGTCTTTCAGCGGGTGCATGCCGAGGAGGGGTTCGAGGGCACCGGCATCGGGCTCTCGATCGTCAAGCGCATCATCAATCGCCACGGCGGCCAGATATGGGCCGAGGGCGAGCCCGGAAAGGGCGCGGTCTTCTCCTTTACCCTCCCCTGGAAAGAGATACCCGTGTAACCTCCCTGTCTCCTCCTATCTCCTTGCGACAGCTCCGATATTTCCTTTTCGAAAAGCGCTGTGGTATAGTTTCTGTTCAAGGAAAAGGAAGGAGGTGGAGCAGCATGGCGGGACTGAATCAGCGGAAAGTCAGGGACTGGCCCGAAAACGAGCGGCCCCGCGAGAGGCTCGTGAAGTACGGCGCCGAGCACCTCTCCGACGCCCAGCTGCTCGCCATCATCCTGAGGACCGGCGGCAACGGCAAGGGGGTCATGGACCTCTCGCGGACGCTGCTCGAGACGTTCCGGGACCTCCGCGCGATCGACAGCGCTTCCACTACCGAGCTCGCCTCGCTCAAGGGGCTCGGGACCGCCAAGATAGCCCAGATCAAGGCAGCCTTCGAGCTCGGCAAGCGTCTCATGAGCGGGTCGTTCGAAGGGAAACCGGTCTTCTCCTCCAGCCACGCCGTCTACACGTATTTCGCCCCGCGCTTCAGGAGCGTGAGGAAAGAGCTGCTGATCGCGCTGCTCCTGGATACGAAGAACCGCCTCCTGCGGGAGTGCAAGATATCGGAAGGCACCCTCACCAATTCGCTCATTCATCCCCGGGAGGCCTTCCGCGAGGCGATAAAGGAGTCCGCGGCAGCGGTGATCTTCGTGCACAACCATCCCAGCGGCGACCCTGCGCCGAGCCGGGACGACCTCCAGGTGACCGAGCGCCTGAAAGGCGCGGGAGAAATTATCGGCATCGGGGTGCTCGACCACGTGATCATCGGAGACGGCCGGTACGTGAGCCTCAAGGAGAAGGGGGCGGTGTGATACAATGTCGGGTGATCATTATAAGATAATTATTGCGTATTAAGGAGGAACGGGTATGATCAAGAGGGCGCTGATGAGCGTATCGGATAAACGCGGCGTGGTCGCGTTCGCACAGGAGTTGTCGGCGAGGGGGGTCGAGATCCTCTCGACAGGCGGCACCGCCAAGTCCCTCCGCGATGCCGGCGTGCCGGTCATAGAGGTGTCGGACTACACGGGGTTCCCCGAAATGCTCGACGGCCGGTTGAAGACGCTCCACCCGAAGATCCACGGCGGCCTCCTTTCCCGCCGGGGCAATCCCAAGGACATGGAAGACATACGGAAGCACGGCATACAGACCATCGATATGGTCGTCGTCAACCTCTATCCTTTCGAGCAGACCGTCGCCAAGCCGGACGTCACCTTCGAAGAGGCGATCGAGAACATCGATATAGGCGGCCCCACCATGCTCAGGGCCGCCTCGAAGAACTTCCAGGACGTGGCAGTGGTCGTCGACCCCGACGACTACCCGAAACTGCTCGAGGAGATGCGGGCCTCGAACGGCGGCGTGAGCAGGGAAACGAAGCTCGCCCTCGCAAAGAAGGTATTCAGCCATACTGCCCGCTACGACACGCTCATCGCCGAGTATCTCACCGGCATTACCGAAAAGGAGCCGTCCTTCCCCGCGTATTACACCACCTCGCTCAAAAAGGTAGCCGATCTGCGGTACGGCGAAAACCCCCAGCAGAAGGCGGCGATCTACAAGGAGCGGACCGCGGGGCTCTCCCTCCCCGATGCAAAGGTGCTTCAGGGAAAGGAGATGTCCTTCAATAATTATCTCGATGCGCACTCGGCGCTCATGCTCGCGCTCGAATTCGATAAAAAGGTATGCGCCATCATAAAGCATAACAACCCCTGCGGCGTCGCCACGGGCGAGACCGTGGCCGAGGCGTACAAAAAGGCCGAAAAAGCCGACCCTGTCTCGGCTTTCGGCGGAGTAGTCGCCTTCAATACCGAGGTGGACGGCGCAGCGGCCAAGGAAATGGCGGAGCTCTTCCTCGAGGTGGTGATCGCGCCCTCCTTCACGAAAGAGGCGCTCGAGGTCTTCGCCAGGAAGCCGAATATCAGGCTGCTCGCGCTTCCCGAGATGCTCTCGCCGGAAAAACGGAAAGCGGCATCGTGGGATATCAAGAGGATCGCCGGGGGCCTGCTCCTCCAGGGATGGGACTATTCCGCCGAGGAGGTGATGGCGCTGAAGGCGGTCACCAGGCGCCAGCCTACGAACGATGAGCTCGAGGCGCTCTCCTTTGCGTGGAAGGTCTGCAAGCATGTAAAATCGAATGCGATCGTCTATGCCTTCAAGGACAGGACCGCAGGCATCGGCATCGGCCAGACGAAGCGCGTCTACTCGGCGCGGATAGGGGCGATGAACGCCGGCGAGCCGATCAAGGGGTCCGTCGCCGCCTCGGACGGCTTCTTCCCCTTCAGGGATGGCATCGAGGTGCTCCACGAGATGGGGGTTACCGCTGTAGTGCAGCCGGGCGGCTCGGTGAAGGACCCCGACGTCATCGCTGCGGCGGACGAATTCGACATGGCGATGATCATTACCGGCGTGAGGCATTTCAGACACTGAAAGACCGTTACGCGTAATCCGTAACGCGTGACGGGTTAAGAATTACAACAATAAATTCAGGGATCTGCTTTACTCATTACAGATTGTGCACTACGATCTTTGTGTAGTTACTCGTTACGCGTAATCCGTAACGCGTGACGGTCTTTAAGGAGGATTTATGAAGGTTCTTGTTATCGGCGGAGGAGGAAGGGAGCATGCCCTTGTCTGGAAGCTGGCGCAGTCGAAGCACGTTGACAAGGTATACTGCGCTCCCGGCAACGCCGGCATCGCCGAGATAGCCGAGTGCATCGACATCAGCCCCGACGACTTCGACGAGCTGGTGAATTTCGTCCGGTACGAATGGATCGACCTCACCATCGTCGGTCCCGAGGACCCGCTCTCGAAGGGCATTGTGGACGCCTTCGAAAAAGAGGGCAGGAGGATCGTCGGCCCGACCAGGGCGGCGGCGCAGCTCGAATCGAGCAAGGTCTTCTCGAAGGAGTTCATGAAGCGCCACCGCATACCGACCGCGGAATACAAGGTGTTCACCTCCTATCTCCATGCAGTGGACCATGTGCGCCTGAAGGGCGCGCCGATCGTGGTGAAGGCCGACGGCCTCGCTGCGGGCAAAGGGGTCATCGTCGCCTCTACTGTGGACGAGGCGATCGATGCGCTCGAGCGGATCATGAAGCACAAGGAGTTCGGCGCTGCCGGGGACCGGGTCGTTGTCGAGAGCTGCCTCCGGGGCGAAGAGGCCTCCTTCATGGTCTTCACCGACGGCAAGACGATCGTCCCTATGGTGAGCTCCCAGGACCATAAACGGGTATTCGACCAGGACAAGGGGCCGAATACCGGCGGCATGGGCGCCTACAGCCCTGCGCCGGTGGTGACCCCCGAGCTCGAGCGCGTGGTTATGGAGACGATCATGCAGCCGACCATCGACGGGCTCAGGGCAGAAGGCATCCCGTATAAGGGAATCCTCTACGCAGGGCTCATGATCGACAACGGCAGACCCTCGGTGCTCGAGTTCAATTGCAGGCTGGGCGATCCCGAGACGCAGCCCATCCTCGCGCGGCTCGAGACCGACCTGGTGGACATCTCGTTCGCCATGACCGACGGGAGGCTGGCCGATACCGAGGTCGTGTGGAAGCCGGACGCCTCGGTCTGCGTCGTGCTCGCTTCGGGCGGCTATCCCGGCAGCTACGAAAAGGGCAAGGTCATCAGGGGCCTCGATGAGGCGGGCAAGATCGATGATGTCGTGGTCTTCCATGCGGGAACGGCCTTCAGCAACGGCGATATCGTCACGAACGGCGGCAGGGTGCTCGGCGTTACGGCGACCGGCAGGGACATCAGGGCAGCGAAGGCCCGGGCCTATGAGGCAGTCGAAAAGATCCACTTTGACGGTATGCACTACCGGAAAGATATCGCCGACAGGGCACTGAACAGGTGAAGTCCTGAATCCCGAGCACGAAATTCTGAACAGAGTTGAGACTGTTTCGGATTTAGAGATTCGAATTTCGAGTTTATATTTTTATGAAGGTTCACCTCGACTGTTTCCCCTGCTTTTATAGACAGGCCGTTATCGCGGCCCGGCTCGGCACGAAGGACGCCGCCCTGCAGGAGGCGTTGCTGACGGGGGTCGCCGATGAGATCAAGGCGACCGATTTTTCGCGGTCTCCTGCCTATTCGACGACGTTCCTCCACCGGAAGATCCGGCAGATACTCGGCAGGGACCCCTTCGAGGAGATCAAGGCGGAATACAACCGGATCGCCCTGGGCCTGTATCCGGAGCTCAGCGCGAGGGTGCGGGAGAGCGCCGACCCCCTCTGGACCGCCTGCCGGCTCGCGATCGCCGGCAATATCATCGACTTCGGCATCTTTACGTCTGTCGATATCGCCGGGACGATCGATAGGGCGCTGCACCATCCTCTTACGATCGACGAATATCCCTTGTTCAAAGAGGCCCTCGCCCGGCACGAGGACATCCTCTACCTCCTCGATAATGCCGGCGAGATCGTCTTCGACCGGATCCTCATAGAGGCGCTCCTCGAGGCGGGGAAGAGGGTTGCCGTTGTCGCGAAGGGCTCGCCGGTGCTGAACGACGCGACGATGGAGGATGCACGGGAGGCGGGGCTCACCGGCATCACGGAGGTCATCGACAACGGCTCCGACTGCATCGGCACCATACTCGAAATGACCTCCCTCGGCTTCAACCGGGCGTTTGCCGGTGCGCGCCTGGTCATCAGCAAGGGGCAGGGCAACTTCGAGACCCTCTGGGATACGCCGCCGCAGCTCCTGGCGGTCCCTCCGGAGGGTGACCGGCGCCTCTTCTTCCTCTTCCAGTCGAAATGCGACGTGGTGGCAGCGGCGCTCGGCCTCGCCCGGGGCTCCATGCTCCTGCTCTCCGCAGAGACCCTTTTCAAAGGACTTTGATACCCCCCTCGAACGCCGATTACTAACGCTTATACGACAATAAAAAATCTTAACTGCCGAAACATTGACATTTAATTCTCGTTGAATTTAAGATAGCAGATACAGTCGAATTAATGCTGGAAAAGCCCCGTTGTTACCGGCTCCTGCATTACCGAACAAAAGGAGGACCGCCGTGGCAGAACCACCAGTCTTTTTGCATATGCTGTTGCCGAACATCCCTCCGTATGTTTCCTATTCATGGCTCGCCATGCTCATCCTGATCGGGGCGGCGCTCGCCGTCAGGAACAAGATCAGC
Organism: Nitrospirota bacterium; assembly: GCA_040752355.1. Taxonomy (NCBI): domain Bacteria; kingdom Pseudomonadati; phylum Nitrospirota; species Nitrospirota bacterium. The sequence continues at coordinate 104,746 of JBFMHE010000014.1, forward strand.
CTCGTCCCGGCAGGGCTTCAGAACTTTCTGGAGACCATCGCGGAGTTTTCCCTCTCGCTCTCGAACTCGACGATCGGCCACCACTGGGGCGACAAGTTCTATCCGCTGATCGGCACGCTGCTGCTGTATATCGGCCTCAGCAACTTCATGGGCCTCATTCCGGGCTTCGAGTCGCCGACGAGCAATATCAATATGACGGCGTCGATGGCGATCCCCGTCTTCCTCGCGACGCACTACTACGGCGTAAAAGTCCACGGTGTAAAATATTTCAACCATTTCCTCGGGCCGATCAGGTCCGTGTATGCGCTGCCCCTGATGATCCTGATGTTCTTTATCGAGCTCATCGGCCACCTGGTGCGGCCCATCACCCTTTCCGTTCGGCTCTTCGGCAACATGATAGCGAAGCATATGATCCTCGTGATCCTCGCTATCCTTGCCCCGGCCATTGTCCCGGTGGTCATTCTCGGTCTCGGCGTGCTGGTCAGCGTCATACAGGCATACGTCTTCATTCTTCTTACCTGTCTGTATCTCGCCGGCGCGGTCGAGGAAGCGCACTGATATACATATTCTCGAAGAAAGGAGGAAGACGCAGATGAAAAAGTTTTTCGCACTGATGGTGGTAACGCTCCTTGCCCTTGCCCTCGTCGCTCCGGCATTCGCCGAAGAGGCGGCTGCAGCGGGCGGTGCAAAGCCGAGCTATAACGGCATGATCGTCCTCGGTCTCGGTCTCGCTATCGGCCTCGCCGCCCTCGGGACCGGCATCGGCCAGGGCCTCGGCCTGAAGGGTGCAGCAGAGGGAGTCGCAAGAAACCCCGGCGCATCGGGCAAGATCACGACGACGCTCATTATCGGTCTCGCGATGATCGAGTCTCTCGCCATTTATGCTCTTGTTGTCGTTCTTATCGTGCTTTTCGTCAATCCTCTCGGATTTTAATTTTCTCCATACCCTTACTAAGAGAGGCGGGGACTCCACTGCGGAGTCCCCTTTTTATTGGTGCGCCCGTCAGAGCGCACTCACTCGGCTGATGTCGCCGGAAGGCGGTGTGAGGGATGGACAGAAATCAGCAGAGGGTATAGTAGTCCGCCTGAGGTGGACGAAGGACCGAACCTGTCATACTGCTTTAGACCGAATCTCTGACTGTATTGGGCAGATGCCTCGCAAGAGGGCCTGAAGCCGGAAGTAGCGGACGGAATCCGCAAGGTATGGCTGGGTGCTTATATTACAACAGGCGAAGAGGCAATAACAGAGCGAGCTGACAGGAACCGCCGTATGCCGAACGGCACGTACGGTGGGG